>NZ_AYTM02000002.1:0-142500 GCF_000507185.2 Pseudomonas syringae KCTC 12500 | reverse complement strand
ACAGGTTAATATTCCTGTACTTCTGGTTATTGCGATGGAGGGACGGAGAAGGCTAGGCCAGCCTGGCGTTGGTAGTCCAGGTTTAAGGTGGTAGGCTGAGATCTTAGGTAAATCCGGGATCTTAAGGCCGAGAGCTGATGACGAGTGTTCTTTTAGAACATGAAGTGGTTGATGCCATGCTTCCAAGAAAAGCTTCTAAGCTTCAGGTAACCAGGAACCGTACCCCAAACCGACACAGGTGGTTGGGTAGAGAATACCAAGGCGCTTGAGAGAACTCGGGTGAAGGAACTAGGCAAAATGGCACCGTAACTTCGGGAGAAGGTGCGCCGGTGGAGGTGAAGCATTTACTGCGTAAGCCCCTGCCGGTCGAAGATACCAGGCCGCTGCGACTGTTTATTAAAAACACAGCACTCTGCAAACACGAAAGTGGACGTATAGGGTGTGACGCCTGCCCGGTGCCGGAAGGTTAATTGATGGGGTTAGCGCAAGCGAAGCTCTTGATCGAAGCCCCGGTAAACGGCGGCCGTAACTATAACGGTCCTAAGGTAGCGAAATTCCTTGTCGGGTAAGTTCCGACCTGCACGAATGGCGTAACGATGGCGGCGCTGTCTCCACCCGAGACTCAGTGAAATTGAAATCGCTGTGAAGATGCAGTGTATCCGCGGCTAGACGGAAAGACCCCGTGAACCTTTACTATAGCTTTGCACTGGACTTTGAATTTGCTTGTGTAGGATAGGTGGGAGGCTTTGAAGCGTGGACGCCAGTCTGCGTGGAGCCAACCTTGAAATACCACCCTGGCAACTTTGAGGTTCTAACTCAGGTCCGTTATCCGGATCGAGGACAGTGTATGGTGGGTAGTTTGACTGGGGCGGTCTCCTCCTAAAGAGTAACGGAGGAGTACGAAGGTGCGCTCAGACCGGTCGGAAATCGGTCGTAGAGTATAAAGGCAAAAGCGCGCTTGACTGCGAGACAGACACGTCGAGCAGGTACGAAAGTAGGTCTTAGTGATCCGGTGGTTCTGTATGGAAGGGCCATCGCTCAACGGATAAAAGGTACTCCGGGGATAACAGGCTGATACCGCCCAAGAGTTCATATCGACGGCGGTGTTTGGCACCTCGATGTCGGCTCATCACATCCTGGGGCTGAAGCCGGTCCCAAGGGTATGGCTGTTCGCCATTTAAAGTGGTACGCGAGCTGGGTTTAGAACGTCGTGAGACAGTTCGGTCCCTATCTGCCGTGGACGTTTGAGATTTGAGAGGGGCTGCTCCTAGTACGAGAGGACCGGAGTGGACGAACCTCTGGTGTTCCGGTTGTCACGCCAGTGGCATTGCCGGGTAGCTATGTTCGGAAAAGATAACCGCTGAAAGCATCTAAGCGGGAAACTTGCCTCAAGATGAGATCTCACTGGAACCTTGAGTTCCCTAAAGGGCCGTCGAAGACTACGACGTTGATAGGTTGGGTGTGTAAGCGCTGTGAGGCGTTGAGCTAACCAATACTAATTGCCCGTGAGGCTTGACCATATAACACCCAAGCAATTTGCGTCGAACGACCAGATTGCGGTGACTGTGAAGATGACACGAACCGAAAGTTTGCGTCACGAACGACACCTGAACCAGCTTGCTATCACATACCCGATTTGCTGAAGCGCGCCGCAGGGCACGATTCGGTACCCGAATTTCTTGACGACCATAGAGCATTGGAACCACCTGATCCCATCCCGAACTCAGTAGTGAAACGATGTATCGCCGATGGTAGTGTGGGGTTTCCCCATGTGAGAGTAGGTCATCGTCAAGATTAAATTCCAGAAACCCTCATCGCTTACGCGTTGAGGGTTTTTGTTTGTCTGGTGCCTGCAAAAAAACAGCGTGAAAACATGTTTTCGTTTCTATGCATCATGGGTCTGCGTGGCTATATCTTCCGCCGATCGACAGGCACAAAAAAACCACCGGTGAGGTGGTTTTTTATTGTCAGGGCAATCAATCGCCGCGGTATTCACATCCGCTAGTGCAGGTCTCGTGAATACGGACTGCCGACAGCTCCGGCAGCAGAGGCTTCAACTCATTCCAGATCCATTTCGCCAGGTTTTCGCTGGTTGGATTCTCCAGGCCCGGGATGTCATTCAGGTAGTTATGATCGAGGCGTTCATACAGCGGCTTGAAGATCGCCTTGATTTCCGAGAAGTCCCGGATCCAGCCGGTATGGGGATCAACCTTTCCGGCCAGATGAATGCCGACACGAAACGAATGGCCGTGCAGACGTCCACACTTGTGCCCCTCAGGAACGTGGGGGAGGCGGTGTGCTGACTCGAAGGTAAACTCTTTGAAGATTTCCACTGTGTATTGGCCCCGGAAAAATGGCGATCGCTCACGCGATAAATGCAATCGACGAGTTTAACAGCAATGGCCTGAAACTCCATGCAAGGGTTGGCCGGGATGACCCCGCTAGAACGCTTGATGGCACTCGGCCAGATCTATTCAGTTTGAGTTAAGTTGTACCGGTTAAGGTGGACGCCATAGAAGCACCGATCGCTATGGATACCCCCTATGAAAACGCTGACCACCCTGCTGGCGGCCCTTACATTTGTTTTGACGTCCTGTTTCATTCAGGCGCGTGGGGTCGACCCACAGGAAGTGCTGCGCCTCAGTGAGGCCGGTACGCTTCATTCGGCTGAAAAGCTCGATGCCAAAGCGCTGAGCAAACACCCCGATGCCAGTATCACCGGCACGCAGTTCAAGAACATCTACGGCAGGTACGTTTACAATGTCGAGCTGCGTGACAAACAGGGTGTTGAGTGGGTTCTCGAAATGGACGCCGCCACGGGCCAGGTATACAGGAATCATCAGGATAACTAATGAATGTCGACAAGCGTCTCTGTGTCATCCTTGGTTTGAGCCTGACCTGCTCTTTTGTGTATGCCAGAGATCTGAATCAGGATGAAGCGCTCAGTTTGCGGCAGCGCGGGGTCATCCTGCCTCTCGAACGGTTCATCGAACGCGCGATGGGCCTTCATCCGGGCTCTCGTTTGCTGGAGGCCGAGCTTGAGGAAAAGAATAATGTGTACGTGTATGAGTTTGAGTTGCTGACCCCTGAGGGCGTCGTTCGCGAGCTCAAGTTCGATGCGCGTGATAGCCGATTGCTGAAAGACGAGGATGATGACTGATGCGCCTGCTACTGGTTGAAGACCATGTTCCCCTTGCCGATGAGCTGCTGGCTGCGCTGGGGCGTCAAGGCTACGCGGTCGACTGGCTGGCTGACGGGCGTGATGCGGTTCATCAAGGAGCAACCGAGCCTTATGACCTGATCGTTCTGGATCTGGGTCTGCCTGGCATGCCAGGGCTTGAGGTTCTCCAGCATTGGCGCAGCAAAGGTCTGGCGACCCCCGTGTTGATTCTGACCGCGCGGGGCTCCTGGTCAGAGCGTATAGAAGGCTTGAAGGCAGGCGCCGACGATTACCTGACCAAGCCTTTTCATCCTGAAGAGCTGCAGCTGCGTATTCAGGCACTGCTGCGACGTTCGCACGGGCTGGCCAACCAGCCCACACTGGAATCGGCCGGTCTTAATCTGGATGAAGGCCGGCAATGCGTCAGCCGGGATGGCGTGGATATCCAGCTCACCTCGGCTGAGTTTCGGTTGCTGCGTTATTTCATGCTCCACCCGGGACAGATTCTCTCTAAAAGCCATCTTTCAGAGCACTTGTACGATGGCGAAAACGAGCGTGATTCCAACGTCATCGAAGTCCATGTCAATCACCTGAGGCGCAAGTTGGGCCGCGCAGTCGTCGAGACACGCCGCGGTCAGGGCTATCTTTACGGTGGAGCCGGCGGTTGAAATCCATACAGCGGCGTCTGAGTCTGGGTTTGATCGCCGTTATGGTGGTTGTCGGTCTGGTGATGGCGCAGACCAGTCTCTGGCTATTCGAAGTGGGCCTGCAGCGCTATCTGGAGTCAGGCCTGCGCAACGAAAGTGAAAACCTGCTGGTAGCACTGGTGCGAGGTCCTGCCGGGCTGCAGCTGGATGACCATCGCCTCTCGGGTGCCTACCAGCGTCCGTTGTCCGGCCATTACTTCCGCATGGATCTGCCACAGGGGCACTGGCGCTCCCGCTCCCTGTGGGATTTCGAGCTGCCCCAGCCTGGGGTGGGTTTGCATGCCAATCTTGAGCTCGGCAAGACCGGGCAATCGCTGTTGATGCTGACCAGCGAATACCGCAAGTTCGGCAAGCAGGTTTCAATCACCGTCGCACAGGATTACACGCCGGTCAGGGCGAGTTTTCGTCTCATGCAGCAGATCGGACTGGGACTTGGGCTTGCCGCGCTGATCCTGGTGCTGGTGTTACAACGCATCACCGTGCGAAGAGCGCTTCGTCCGCTTGAAACCGTTCGCGAGCAGATTTTTCAGCTCCAGCAGGGCCAGCGCTCACAACTGGATAATCAGGTTCCCCTCGAACTCGAGCCGCTGGTGGCGCAGATCAACCACTTGCTCGCGCATACCGAAGACAGCCTGAAACGCTCACGCAATGCGCTGGGTAATCTTGGACATGCCTTGAAGACACCGCTCGCGGTCTTGCTCAGCCTGGCCCTCAGCGGCCAGTTGGACGCCAACCCGGCCTTGCGCAGGACGCTGCAGGAGCAGCTGGAAAATATCCGTCTGCGTCTGGAACGCGAGCTCAATCGCGCACGCCTCTCCGGCGACGCTCTACCGGGAGCCCGCTTCGATTGTGACGCCGAACTGCCTGGGCTTTTCTCCACACTGGGCATGATTCATGATGTCCATCTCCAGTTGATCAACGATGTCGAGGCGGGCATGTACCTGCCGTGGGATCGAGAGGACATTCTCGAACTGCTCGGCAACCTGCTGGACAACGCCTGCAAATGGGCCGACAGCGAAGTGCGTCTGGACATTCTCAGTCAGCATCAGGGCTTCTGTCTGTTGGTGGATGACGACGGGCCTGGTATTCCCGAGGCGCAACGCGCAGAAGTGTTCAGTCGGGGCGCTCGTCTTGACGAGCAGATTACTGGCCACGGGCTGGGTCTGGGTATCGTGCGCGACATCGTCGAGGCGTGGGGCGGTCAATTGCAATTGCTGGAAAGTCCGGCAGGGGGATTGCGGGTACGCATAGAACTGCCAGAGCGGACTGCCCCGTAGTACGTCAGCCGGCACCTTTCAGAGAAATTAATCGCAGCGTTCATCAGATCTTGAGTGCAGCCGAGGGCGTCGCCGATGAAACCCGGCACAGCGCCAAGACCTCACGCAGCCTGGCTGAACGGGCGCGCGCCTGGACAGCCTGCTCGGTCAGTTCCGGCGCTGATGTCTGTCGGGCAGTGGCTTGAATCCCTGCCATCACCCGTGACTTTCGTCGCCGTCATATTGCCTTCATAGAAGATGGCACTCGTGCGCTTGTGTGCTGACTAAGCTCTAGACCGGGCGCGATGCGCGGTCTAATGACATGGACAGGACATGAACGAAACCACGCTGCAATACAAAACCCTCATTCTACTACTGGTACTGGTGACCATTGCCTTCATATGGATTCTGCTGCCGTTCTATGGCGCAGTGTTCTGGGCGGTCATCCTCGGAATCATCTTCGCGCCTGTGCAGCGCAAGTTGCAGATCAAGTTCAACTGGTCACGCAATCTCACCTCCCTGTGCACCCTGATGATCTGTCTGGTTATCGCGATTC
Organism: Pseudomonas syringae KCTC 12500; assembly: GCF_000507185.2. Classification (NCBI taxonomy): domain Bacteria; kingdom Pseudomonadati; phylum Pseudomonadota; class Gammaproteobacteria; order Pseudomonadales; family Pseudomonadaceae; genus Pseudomonas; species Pseudomonas syringae. The sequence goes on along the minus strand of NZ_AYTM02000002.1, from coordinate 136,821 downwards.
TGCCGGTGATCGTGATCAGCGCCTTGCTGGTTCAGGAGGGCACCACGCTGTACAAGAACGTCGAGACCGGGCAACTGGATATCGCCGGCTATCTGGCCGAGTTCAAGGACCTGTTGCCGCACTCCATGCAGGCGCTGCTCGATCGTCTGGGCATGGGCGACCTGGAAGGGTTGCGCGACAAGATCGCCAAGGGCGCGATGCAGGGCAGTCAGTACCTGGCTACCCAGGCATTCAGCTTCGGGCAGGGCACCTTCGACTTTGTCGTCAGCGTCTTCATCATGCTTTACCTGCTGTACTTTTTCCTGCGCGACGGACAGGAGCTGGTACGCAAGATCCGCACGGCTTTCCCGTTGGGCGAACAGCAGAAGCGTCGCCTGCAGCTCAAGTTCACCCGAGTGGTACGTGCCACGGTCAAAGGCAACGTGGTGGTCGCGGTCACGCAAGGTGCGCTGGGCGGTTTCATCTTCTGGGTGCTGGACATCCCGAGTGCACTGCTCTGGGCGGTGATAATGGCATTCCTGTCGCTGTTGCCTGCGGTGGGAGCCGGGATTGTCTGGGCGCCAGTGGCCATCTACTTCCTGCTTAGCGGGATGATTTGGCAGGGTGTGGTACTGGGCTTGTTTGGCGTCTTCGTGATCGGTCTGGTGGATAACGTACTGCGCCCGATCCTGGTGGGCAAGGACACCAAGATGCCGGACTACCTGATCCTTATTTCCACGTTGGGCGGCATGTCGGTCTTTGGTCTGAACGGCTTTGTGATCGGACCTCTGGTGGCGGCGCTGTTCATGTCCAGCTGGGGGTTGTTCAGCGGCGCCAAGAAGCCCGTAAAACTGCCAGGCTGATGACACAGACCCGCGCATGCCTCCTGCCATTTATCAGGCAGGAGCATGCGCGGTTTTTTTGATTAGGACATAACGCTCGGAGCAGGTCTCATTCTGAGCCTTTTGCCGCGATGGCAGCCGAGTCCATGAAGGCTGTCAGATCAGTATTGAAGCGCGATGCTTCTTCCAGAAATGGCGCGTGGCCTGAATTTTCGTACACCTTGGATTGAATCCGCGCATTGAGTTGCCGGGCACGTGCGATGCTGGGCTGAACATTGACCAGCTCATCCTTGCCGCCATACAGCATCAATACCGGCACCTTTGCCCTGGGCAAGCCTTCTGCCGCATCGACAGTCATTGCAGGCGTAGCACGGGTCATCGCCCACGATGCCATCGCGGCACTCGACAGCAGCCGCTCGAAGATCAGTGCATCCGGCTTTGTCTGGAAGCACAGTCCGAGAAAAGTACGTACTGCATCAAGGTGGGTTTTCAGGTCCTCTGAGCTCAGGCCTGCATACACTTGAGGATGGGCTGTAATCAAAGCAGCGTTGAGCTCGATGACACCATCGACATACACAACCCCGCCGATCTTCGCATCGCCATAGGCGGCGAGGTAGTTGGACATGACCACGCCCCCCATTGACCAGCCAACCAGCACCGGACGCTTGCTTGCAGTGGCTTCAACTACCGCTGCCAGATCGTCCGCATAATGACGTCCATTGCGGTACGCCTCGATATTCTCGGGCTTGTCGGAAAGCCCGTGACCGCGCAGGTCATAAGTAATCATCCGGTAGCGCTGCAGCTGAGGACTACCGATCTGCTTCTCCCAATTGAGGTGACTGCCCAGCAGGCCGTGGATGAAAATCAGAGCTGGGCCGCTCGGATCTCCTGATTCCTGCACAGCGAGCTTGACGCCGTCAGGGGCTGTGACGGTGTAGCTTTTGTCTATTGCCAGGGCAATCGACGATAGTCCGCTTAACAGCGCGACAAGCCAAGTATTACGCAGTAGGCGAGCGAAGCGAATGTGATTCATGAGGCGATTTCCCTGCGGCAGAAGTGATGGGCGCACTGTAGGTCGATGACGCAGGACGGTCTATGACGTAAGATCCTGAAAAATTGATTAATCGTCCTGAATTCGTGGTCACCGTTCTCCATGCCAACCTGCTCAAATGACCCCATCAGCGAGCTGCTGCTCGGTATGCGTCTTTTCGGTGTTCAATTCCGCAGGCTGGAAGTCGTACCGCCTCTTGGTGTTGGCTTCAGTAACGCAATCGGGCGAGCACAGTTTCATTTCGTCGGTCGTGGGCCGGTGTGGTTGCGCAGCGCTGAGAACGTTCTATGCAGGCTCGACAGCGGGGACGCGGTTCTGATTCCGCGCGGTGGGCACCATGCCATTTTGTCGGCTGAAGACACGGCTGCGAGCGATATACAGCTGTTTGACCCGTCTACCGGCATTGTCGATGGCGTTCACAATGGGGCATACGACGAGGAGGGCGGAGTCTCTGATCACGCGATCATTTTCAGCTGTTGCATGGAGTTGGAGCTGGGCGGCATGCAACCGCTTGTTGCCGCCATGCCGGATGTCATGCAGGTCAGCACGCTGTTGGAGACATGTCCCGAGCTGCGGCCCATGCTCGCGGCAATGGAGCGTGAGACCTTGATGCTGCAGGCCGGGCATGCGGGGATTCTGGCACGTCTTGCTGAAGTCGTGGCCGCGCTTTTGGTGCGTGGTTGGGTTGCAGGCGGCTGTGGGAATGCCACAGGCTGGCTCGGTGCCTTGCAAGACCCTCGGCTGAGTCGCGCCATCGTCATGATGCACCAGCGTCCAGGCAGACGCTGGACGGTGGCCACGCTTGCCCGTGAGGCCAGGCATTCCCGCTCTGTGTTCGCACAGCGCTTTCTCGAGGCAACGGGTATGCCGCCATTGCAGTACCTGACGGAGCTGAGAATGCGCTTGGCATTGCATAGCCTGAGCCGTGAACACTGTTCTCTGGAGGCTGTTGCCAGTCAACTGGGTTACGGCTCATTGGCCGCGTTCAGCCGTGCATTCAAAAGAACGGTTGGCCTATCCCCTGGCGCTGTGCGGGCCGCGAAAAGTGTTGCCGGGTAGCCGTTCCAGCCATTTTCGAAGACAAAAAAAAGCCCTGCTCAAGAGCAGGGCTTTTTGTTTGCGCAGAATCAGCCTGCTACGTGCAGACCAGCGTTGAGCACCAGATCGAGCAGCGGTTGCGGGTAGACACCCAGCACGAAGGTCAGGATCGCAACGGCCAGCAGCATCACGCCGCCCGTGCGCTGTGCCCAGTTGATGGCTGCGTCGTGGCGAGGAAGCTTGTTGTCGACCAGATACATGGTGACCATGACGCGTAGGTAATAGAACACGCCGATGGCGCTACCGATTACCAGAGCCCCGACCAGCCACCACAGCTGCGATTCGACACCGGTGGCGATGATATAGAACTTGCCGATGAAACCTGCGGTGAGCGGGATACCTGCCAGCGACAGCATCATCAGGGTCATGACTGCCGTCAGGTAAGGGCGACGCCAGAACAGACCACGGTATTCGAACATTGCGTCAGCATCACGTCCGCTGTAAGGCGAAGACATCATGGTGATCACACCGAAGCTGCCCAGCGAGGTCAGGACGTAAGTCGCCAGATAGACGCCGATCGCCTCGACCGCCATGCCTTTGCTGGCCACCAGCGCAATCATCAGGTAACCGAAGTGCGCGATGGAGGAGTAGCCCAACAGACGCTTGAGGTTGGTCTGAGTCAGCGCCAGCAGGTTGCCGACCAGGATCGACGCGACGGCGATGACTGCCAGTACGTCATGCAGGACACCGCTGCTGGCTGCTGGTGAAACCTGGAACAGACGCACCAGTACCGCAAATACCGCCACCTTGCTGGCAGTTGCCAGGAAGGCTGCGACCGGCGCAGGAGCGCCTTCGTAAACGTCCGGGGTCCACAGGTGGAAAGGCACCAGTGACAGCTTGAAGGCCAGGCCGACGACCATCATGCCCAGACCCAGGCTGGCAATCGGACTCGGCATGCCGGTCGCTGCGATGGCCTTGCCGATACCGTCGAAACTCAGCGAGCCTGCCTCTGCGTACAGCAGCGCCATACCGAACAGCAGGAACGCCGAGCCTGCGGCCGACAGGACCATGTACTTGATGCCGCCTTCCAGCGAACGCTTGTTGAAGAAGGCATAAGCCACCAGCCCATAGACCGGCACCGACAGCAGTTCCAGGCCGATGAACAGGCCCGCCAGATGCTGAGCGCTGACCAGCACCAGTCCACCGGCAGCTGCCAGCAGGATCAGCAGGTAAAGCTCTTCGCGATTGCCGGGATACCCGACCTTGCCGTCACCCAGATAGGCGTGCGCCATGGTCACGCAAGCGAGGGTAGAGGCGAGGATGATCGCCATGTACAGGCAGGCAAAGTTGTCGATATGCAGCAGTGGCGTCACGACCAGAGGGGCAACTTTCAGTGCTGGATAGATCGACAGAAGAGCCAGGTTGAGGCCTGCTACCGAAAGCAGGAACGTTTGCGAGTGATTGCGGCGCCATGCGATCGCCAGCATCACCACGACAATGGTGAGGCTGGTGATCAGCAGTGGCGCAAGCGCAATAAAGTGTTGAATCGTCAGGTCCATAGCGCTCTTACCGGGCCGAAGCGAGTTGAGTGAAGGCAGTGCCTAGCCATTGCTGCACGCCGTGCATGGTCGCCGCCGATGTGTCGAGGAACGGCTGCGGGAATACCCCGAGCACGACCAGCAACACGGCAAGGCCCAGCACCATGATCATTTCCCGTCCGTCCATGCCCTTCAGAACCTCGTCGGACTTCGACGGGCCGAAATAGGCGCGGTGGATCATGATCAGCGAGTAGACAGAACCAAACACCAGACCGGAGGTGGCGATCGCCGTGATCCATGGTGAGCTGGCGAAGCTGCCCAGCAGAATCAGGAATTCGCCGACGAAGTTGCCGGTGCCCGGCAGACCCAAAGAGGCGGCGGCAAAGAACAGGCTGATGGCCGGGATGTAGGCGATGCGTGACCACAGACCGCCCATCTCACGCATGTCGCGAGTGTGCAGACGCTCGTACAACTGACCACTGAGAATGAACAGTGCCGCGGCCGACAGACCGTGGGCGATCATCTGAATCAGTACGCCTTGCAGCGCTTGCTGGCTGCCCGAGTAGATACCGATCAGCACGAAGCCCATGTGCGAAACGCTGGAGAACGCGATCAGGCGCTTGATGTCAGTCTGGGCAAACGCCAGGAATGCGCCGTAGAAGATACCGACCAGGCCCAGCGTCATTGCAATCGGTGCGAACTCGGCCGATGCGTTGGGGAACAGCGGCAGGGCAAAGCGCAGCAGGCCGTAAGCCGCCGTCTTCAGCAGGATACCCGCCAGGTCGACGGAGCCTGCAGTCGGTGCCTGGGCATGCGCATCCGGCAGCCAGGAGTGCAATGGCACCACCGGCAGCTTGACGGCGAAGGCAATGAAGAAGCCCAGCATCAGGATGTACTCGGTACCCGGTGTCAGTTTGGTCTTCAGCAGGTCGGCGTAGGCAAAAGTGATCACGCCGGTCTGATTGAAGTGCACCAGCACCAGGCCCAGGATCGCCACCAGCATGATCAGGCCGCTGGCCTGAGTGAAGATGAAGAACTTGGTGGCTGCATAGATACGGGTTTTCTTGCCGTCCGAAGAACTGTGACCCCAGAGCGCGATGAGGAAATACATCGGCACCAGCATCATTTCCCAGAAGAAGAAGAACATGAACAGGTCGATGGCCAGGAACACGCCGACGACACCGCCCAGGATCCACATCAGGTTAAGGTGGAAGAAACCGACCTTGCGCTGGATTTCCTTCCACGAGCACAGCACCGACAGCACGCCCAGCAGGCCTGTCAGCAGGATCATCAGCAGCGACAGGCCATCGAGTGCCAGATGCACGTCGATGCCGAAGCGGGTGATCCACGGGTGGTGGAATTCCAGGGTCCAGGTTGGATCGGCACCCGGCACCGGCGCGTAGCCGAAGTTGCCGGTAGCCCACAGCCAGAGGCCGAGAACCAGTTCCAGGGTCATTGTCAGCAACGCAATCCAGCGCGGCAGGGTAGAGCCGAAGCGCTCACCCAGCCAGCACAGCAGGCCGCCGATGAAGGGGATCAGGATTAGCCAGGGCAGAATCATGACGGGCTCAATTCCTTTCGCAAATTCGCAAGGTTCATATCAGATCGCAACCAGAACGACGGCACCGAGTACCAGAACGGCACCCACAGCGATCGAGGCAGCATACCAACGCAACTGGCCGGTCTCGGTGCGGCTCATGGTGTCATGACCGCCTTTGACCAGACGTGGGATCAAGCCGATGGTGCGGTCGAACGGATCGCTACGCAGTACATGGCTGATTGCCAGATACGGCTTGACGAACAGCTTGTCGTAGATCCAGTCGAAGCCCCAGGCCGCGAACCACCAGGCCGAGAGGAAACGGCCCGGACCACTGTTGGCGATAGCCGTTGCCAGGCGACGCTTGCCGAGGAACAGCAACGCTGCCAGCAGGATACCGGCCAGCGCGATGGCGCCGGAGGCGATCTCCAGACTGTGCTTGGCTTCGCCACCGGCATGGCCGACGCTCTGCGGCAGCACACCGGCCAGGGGCGGAGTGATCAACGCGCCGATGAACGTAGACAGCACGATCAGCACCGACAGTGGCAGCCAGTGAGCGATACCGTGACCTGCGTGTGCTTCGGTCTTGGCTTCACCGTGGAACGCGATGAAGATCAGACGGAAGGTGTACAGCGACGTCATGAACGCGCCCACCAGACCGGCATACAGCAAACCGTTGTTACCGCTGGCAAATGCTTCCCAGAGAATTTCGTCCTTGGAGTAGAAGCCCGCCGTCAGCAGCGGCAGGGCGGAAAGAGCAGCGCCACCGACGATGAAGCTGGCGTAGGCCAATGGCAGTTTTTTCCACAGGCCGCCCATCTTGAAGATGTTCTGCTCGTGGTGGCAGGCAACGATCACCGCACCGGAAGCAAGGAACAGCAGCGCCTTGAAGAAGGCGTGGGTCATCAGGTGGAAGATCGCGCCTTCCCAGGCGCCAACGCCCAGTGCCAGGAACATGTAGCCGATCTGGCTCATGGTCGAGTAGGCGAGGATACGCTTGATGTCGGTCTGTACCAGTGCGGCGAAACCCGCCAGAACCAGCGTGACGCCGCCGACAATGCCAACCAGATGCAGAATGTCAGGTGCCAGTGCGAACAGGCCGTGAGTACGCGCGATCAGGTAAACGCCCGCCGTGACCATGGTCGCTGCGTGGATCAGCGCCGAAACTGGCGTAGGACCGGCCATCGCGTCCGCCAGCCAGGTTTGCAGTGGCAGCTGTGCAGATTTACCGACCGCACCGCCCAGCAGCATCAACGTCGCCAGCACGATCCAGAAATCGCCGACCTTGAAGTGTTCCGGCGCCCTGACCAGCAGTTCCTGCACATTGAGCGTGCCCAGTTGCTGGAACAGGATGAACAAGCCGATAGCCATGAACACGTCACCGATACGGGTGACGATGAACGCTTTGAGCGCTGCGTTGCCGTTGTTGCGGTTGCTGTAATAGAAACCGATCAACAGGTAGCTGCACAGGCCTACGCCTTCCCAACCGAAGTAGATGAACAGCAGGTTGTCGCCCAGGATCAGGAACAGCATGCTGGCAATGAACAGGTTGGTGTAGGAGAAGAAGCGCGAGTAGCCCGCTTCACCGCGCATGTACCAGGACGCGAACAGGTGGATCAGGAAGCCGACACCAACCACGACGCCCAGCATCGTGACGGACAGCCCGTCCAGATACAGCGCGAAGTTGGGCTGGAAGCCATCGACGTCCATCCAGCGCCACAGCACCTGGGTGTAGTGACCGCCTTCGGGTGGTGCCACGTTGAACTGCCAGATGACCCACGCCGTGACGAGGGCTGACAGGCCGATGGAGCCGACGCCGATCAGCGCAGCGAGGTTTTCCGAGAGGCGTCCACGGGAGAACGACAGCAGCAGAAAGCCGATGAGGGGGAATACGAAAGTCAGAAAGAGAAGATTCATCCGCGCATCTCGCTGGCAGCATCGATATCGAGAGTGTGGAAGCGGCGATACAGTTGCATCAGGATCGCCAGGCCGATACTGGCCTCGGCTGCCGCAAGGCTGATCACCAGGATGAACATCACCTGCCCGTCCGGTTGCCCCCAACGGCTGCCGGCCACGACGAACGCCAGTGCAGCGGCGTTCATCATGATTTCCAGGCTCATCAACACGAAGAGAATGTTACGGCGCACCATCAGGCCGACCAGACCCAGGCAGAACAGGACCCCGGCGACCGCCAGACCGTGCTCAAGAGGGATAGCATTCATTGGCTTGGCTCCTTGGCCTCGTTGCGGCCCAGATGGAAGGCCGTGATGGCTGCTGCAAGCAACAGCATCGAGGCGAGTTCCACCACCAGCAGATAGGGCCCGAACAGGCTGATGCCGACTGCCTTGGCGTCGACCGTAGTGTGACCGACACCAGCGCCGGTCGGGTTGGCGAACAGCACGTACAGCAACTCGGCCAGCAACAGCGCGCCGAGAATGACCGGACCGATCCAGATGCCGGGTTTGAGCCAGGCACGTTCCTGCTGAACCGAGGCCGGGCCGAGGTTGAGCATCATCACCACAAACACGAACAGGACCATGATCGCGCCTGCGTAGGCAATGACTTCCAGCACACCGGCGAACGGCGCGCCGAGGCTGAAGAACGTCATCGCTACGGAGATCAGCGAGATGATCAGGTAGAGCAGGGCGTGCACCGGGTTCGTGTTGGTGATCACCCGCAGGGTGGACACAACAGCGATACCGGATGCGAAGTAGAAAGCGAATTCCATCTTTACTTCCTTAAGGCAGCAAGCTCTTGACGTTGATCGGCTCGGCTTCGTTCTGTGCGGAGCCCTTGGGCTTGCCGCCGATGGCCATACCGGCAACGCGATAGAAGTTGTAGTCAGGGTTCTTGCCAGGTCCGGAGATCAGCAGGTCTTCCTTCTCGTACACCAGATCCTGACGCTTGAAGTCGGCCATCTCGAAGTCCGGCGTTAGCTGGATCGCGGTCGTCGGGCAGGCTTCTTCGCACAGGCCGCAGAAGATGCAGCGCGAAAAGTTGATGCGGAAGAAATCCGGGTACCAGCGTCCGTCCTCTGTCTCGGCCTTCTGCAGCGAAATGCAGCCGACCGGGCAGGCTACCGCACACAGGTTGCACGCCACGCAGCGCTCTTCACCATCGGGGTCGCGGGTCAGAACGATGCGGCCACGGTAGCGGGGCGGAAGATAAACCTGCTCTTCGGGGTATTGCAGGGTGTCGCGCTTGCGAAAGCCGTGGCCAAAGACCATGACCAGGCTGCGCAACTGGGTACCCGTACCCTTAACGATGTCACCAATATATTTGAACATGGGTCAAATCCTCACTGAACCGAGCCTGCCGGTGTGTTCAACAACACAATCGCAGCAGTCACCAGCAAATTGATCAGGGTCAGCGGCAGACAGAACTTCCAGCTGAAATCCATGACCTGGTCATAACGCGGGCGCGGGATGGAGGCGCGCAGCAGAATGAACAGCATGATGAAAAACGCGGTTTTCAAGGCGAACCAGAAGAATGCCAGCGATGGCAGAATGTCGAACGGGCCGTGCCAGCCGCCGAAGAACAGCGTCACCAGCAGCGCCGAGATCAAAATGATCCCGATGTATTCGCCCACGAAGAACATGCCCCATTTCATGCCGGCATATTCAATGTGGTAGCCGTCAGCCAGTTCCTGCTCGGCTTCCGGTTGGTCGAACGGGTGGCGGTGAGTCACCGCCACGCCTGCGATGAAGAACGTACAGAAGCCAAAGAACTGCGGAATGATGAACCACAGGTTCTGCGCCTGATATTCAACGATGTCGCGCATGTTGAATGAGCCGACCTGAACCACGATGCCCATCAGCGCAAGGCCCATGAACACTTCGTAGGAGACGGTTTGTGCCGAAGCACGCAGGCTGCCCAGCAGGGCGAACTTGTTGTTGCTCGACCAGCCGGCGAACAGCACCGCATACACGGACAGACCGGCCATGGCAAAGAAGAACAACAGACCGATGTTCAGGTCCGCGACGCCCCAGGTCGGGGTAATCGGGATGACTGCGAAGGCGATCAGCAAGGCGCTCATGGCAACCACCGGCGCCAGGGTGAAGATCACCTTGTCAGCGAACGGTGGGGTCCAGTCTTCCTTGAAGAACATCTTCAGCATGTCAGCTGCGATCTGGAACATGCCGAACGAACCCACGCGGTTCGGACCATAACGGTCCTGCCACCAGCCCAGCAAACGACGTTCGACGAAGCTCAACAAGGCACCGCCAACCACGACGCCCAGCAACACCACGATGGCCTTGACCACTGCAATGATTGCGTCGATCACATCAGGGGTAAACCAGGTCATTGCGCTGCCTCCTGCAGACCGTCAACGTATTTGCCAAAGAGTGCTGGCGGAATGCCAGGCAGTCCTGCCGGCAATGCCACAAGGCCGGCGCCCAGTTCTTCGCTGATGCGCAACGGCAAGGTCAGCGTTTCGCCGCCGATGCTCAAGGAGAGCAGGGCACCGTCGTTGACGCCGAGACGATCGGCTTCGGACTTGGCCACTGCGACATAGGCCTGCGGGATGCGTTCCTGAACCGGCGCGGCCAGAGACGAGGTTTCGTCGCTGCCGAACAGGTGGAAGAACGGTACGACCTGCCAAGTGCCGCGCTCTGGAGAGAACGCGCGTGGCACGCTGGAGAACCACGACAGACCATCGCCCTGGCTTTCGATCAGGCGAGTGCCCGGGTCGCCGGCACGCAAGTGACCGCCGACTTCATCCTGAAACTTGTTCCAGGCCTGTGGCGAGTTCCAGCCCGGCGACCAGGCGAATGGCACCTGCTGACGAGGCTCGGCCGAGCCCGAGTAGCCTTCCATGGAGAACGAGAACGCGGTGTCGATGTCTTGCGAGGTGCGCGGCTCATGCACGCTGATGTTGGCTCGCATCGCAGTACGACCGCTATAACGCAGCGGTTCGCGAGCCAGTTTCAGGCCCTTGATGCGGAACGACGCAGACGGCGCGGCGTTGACGATACCCGCCAGTTGCGGCGTGCTGCCGGCGCAGGCTTCGGTGACGTGGTCGAGTTGCGTCCAGTCAACCGGCTTGTTCAGCAAGGTGGCACGCAGGGCATGCAACCAGCGCCAGCCTTCGTGGATCAGAATGCTGGCATCCAGATAGGTCGGATCGAAGACCTGGAAGAAGCGCTGGGCGCGGCCTTCCTGGCTGACCAGTGTGCCGTCGCCTTCAGCGAAGCTGGCAGCTGGCAGGATCAGGTGGGCGCGGTCGCTGGTCGGGGTTTTCTGATGGTCAGCGACGATCACGACCTTCGCTGCGCTCAGCGCGGCGTCGACGATCCTGGCGTCCACACGACGATACAAATCGTTTTCCAGCACCACGATAGCGTCGGCCTTGCCGGAGATCACGGCTTGCAGCGCGGCATCTACGGACTCGCCGCCGAACATCGCCAGGCCCATGCTGTTGGCTTCAGGCACGATCAGGCTGATCGAACCCTGCTTGTCGCGCAGTTTCAAGGCCTTGGCGATGTTGGCAGCAGCTTCGATCAGCGCTGTCGAACCCAGTGAACTACCGGAAATGATCAGCGGTCGTTTGGCAGCCAGCAGTGCATCGGCAATGCGTTGCGCCAGTTCCAGCGCCTCGCTGTCCAGACCTTCGACGGCAGGTGCGCTGGCGTCCAGGGCATGGGCTACGGCAAAACCGATACGCGCCAGATCATCGGGCGCTGCATGTACGCATTCTTCTGCGACGTCATCGAGACGGGTCTCGGCGAGGCTGGCGATGAACAGCGGATTGAGCTCGTGCTGACCGATGTTCTTCACGGCCGCGTCGAGCCACGGCTGGACTTTCATCGCCGCTGCCATGTCTTCAGCCTTGCCTTTGACGGCCTGGCGCAAGCCCAGGGCCATGCGCGCCGCTGTCTGGGTCAGGTCTTCGCCGAGGACGAAGATGGCATCGTGATCTTCGATGTCGCGCAGGGTCGGGATCGGCAGCGGGCTGTCGTTCAGGACCTTGAGGATCAGCCTGATACGCTCCAGTTCACCGGCTTCGATACCGCTGTAGAAATGCTCGGCACCCACCAGCTCACGCAGCGCGTAGTTGCTTTCGAGGCTGGCGCGAGGAGAGCCGATACCGACGATGTTACGGCCGCGCAGCAGGTCCGCCGCCTTATCCAGCGCCTCGTCCAGGCTCAGTTTGACCTGACCGTCGACGAGCAATGGCTGACGCGGGCGATCCTTGCGGTTGACGTAGCCGTAGCCAAAACGTCCGCGGTCGCAGAGGAAGTACTGGTTGACCGAGCCGTTGTAACGGTTTTCGATGCGGCGCAATTCACCGTAGCGTTCACCAGGGCTGATGTTGCAGCCGCTGGAACAGCCGTGGCAGATGCTTGGAGAGAACTGCATGTCCCACTTGCGGTTGTAGCGCTCGGAGTGGGTCTTGTCCGTGAACACACCGGTCGGGCAGACCTCGGTGAGGTTGCCGGAGAACTCGCTTTCCAGCGTGCCGTCTTCAACGCGACCGAAGTACACGTTGTCATGGGCGCCGTAGACGCCCAGGTCGGTGCCGCCTGCGTAGTCTTTATAAAAGCGCACACAGCGATAACAGGCGATGCAGCGGTTCATCTCGTGCGCGATGAACGGCCCCAGCTCCTGATTCTGGTGGGTACGCTTGGTGAAGCGATAACGGCGCTCGTTGTGGCCGGTCATCACCGTCATGTCCTGCAGGTGGCAGTGACCGCCTTCCTCGCAGACCGGGCAGTCATGCGGGTGGTTGGTCATCAGCCATTCGACGACACTGGCCCGGAAGGCCTTGGACTCATCGTCTTCGATGGAAATCCAGGTGTTGTCGGTGGCTGGCGTCATGCAGGACATGACGATACGACCGCGGGTGTCGTTCTCGTCCGTGTACTGCTTGACTGCGCACTGGCGACAGGCGCCAACGCTGCCAAGGGCGGGGTGCCAGCAGAAATAAGGAATATCGAGGCCAAGCGACAGACATGCCTGTAACAGGTTGTCTGCACCATCGACTTCGAGCGCTTTGCCGTCTACGTGAATAGTAGCCATGGTTCAAAGGTCTTCGTTGGCCCGTTGTCAGCGGGCGTGGCTAATGGAATCTCGGTAGTACCCGTATCGTTCAGCCCGGAGGGCGTCAGCAGGTACGAGGACGGCAGCCCGAACAGCCGCCGACCGTTGTGTCTTGTTATGCGCCGACCACTGTCGGACTTTTGCCCGGAACGAGCGTGGTTGCGCTGGCTGGCGCGATACCGGCTTCGAACTCGGAACGGAAATACTTGATCGCACTGCCCAAGGGTTCAACGGCGCCCGGTGCATGGGCACAGAAGGTCTTGCCAGGGCCGAGGAAATTGACCAGACCCAGCAGGGTTTCGATATCCCCCGGCTGACCCTGACCGTTCTCGATGGCGCGAAGCATTTTCACGCTCCATGGCAAACCGTCGCGGCATGGCGTGCAGAAGCCGCAGGACTCCTGAGCGAAAAACTCTTCCATGTTGCGCAGCAGCGAGACCATGTTGACCGAATCGTCGACCGCCATCGCCAGTCCAGTCCCCATACGGGTGCCGACCTTGGCGATACCGCCTGCATACATCTGGGCGTCCAGATGCTCAGGCAGCAGGAAACCCGTACCGGCGCCTCCGGGTTGCCAGCACTTGAGCTTGAAGCCATCGCGCATGCCGCCGGCGTAGTCTTCGAACAGTTCGCGAGCCTGTACGCCGAAAGGCAGCTCCCACAAACCGGGATTTTTGACCTTGCCGGAGAAACCCATCAGCTTGGTGCCGTGGTCTTCACTGCCTTCGCGAGCCAGCGACTTGTACCAGTCGTTGCCGTTATTGACGATGGCAGGCACGTTGCACAGGGTTTCGACGTTGTTCACACAGGTCGGCTTGCCCCAAACGCCCACTGCAGCGGGGAAGGGCGGCTTGGAGCGCGGGTTGGCGCGGCGGCCTTCCAGCGAGTTGATCAGTGCGGTTTCTTCGCCGCAGATGTAGCGACCTGCACCGGTGTGCACGAACAGTTCGAAGTCGAAGCCGGTGCCGAGAATGTTCTTGCCCAGCAAACCGGCAGCCTTGGCTTCCGCCACTGCGCGATTGAGGTGCTTGGCCGCGGTGACGTATTCGCCGCGCAGGAAGATATAGCCACGATAGGCTTTCAGCGCGCGGGCACTGATCAGCATGCCCTCGACCAGCAGATGGGGCAGTTGCTCCATCAGCATGCGGTCTTTCCAGGTATTGGGCTCCATCTCGTCCGCGTTGCACAGCAGGTAGCGGATGTTCATGGACTCGTCTTTGGGCATCAGGCCCCACTTCACACCGGTGGGGAAGCCTGCGCCACCGCGGCCCTTGAGGCCGGAATCCTTGACCGACTGGACGATATCGTCAGGCGCCTGTTGCGTCAGCGCCTTGCGCGCTGCGGCATAGCCGTCCTTGGTCTGGTACTCGTCGAGCCAGACCGGCTCGCCGTCGTCGCGCAGACGCCAGGTCAGCGGATGGGTTTCTGCCGTGCGCGCAATGCGGTTGGCAGGGCCGAAGGAAGTGATGGTCATAGGTAACCCTCCAGCATCTTGGCAACGCCAGCAGGCTGTACATCGCCGAAAGTGTCGTCGTCGACCATCACGGCCGGCGCCTTGTCACAGTTGCCGAGGCAGCAGACCGGCAGCAGTGTGAAACGACCGTCGGCGGTGGTCTGACCCAGGCCGATGCCCAGTGAGCTCTTGATCTCGTCGACCACGTTTTCGTGGCCGCCGATGAAGCACACCATGCTGTTGCAGACGCGAATGATGTGACGCCCGACCGGCTGGCGGAAGATCTGACTGTAGAAGGTGGCAACGCCTTCGACGTCGCTGGCGGGGATGCCCAGCAGGTCGCCGATCGCGTAAATGGCGCCGTCGGGCACCCAGCCGCGTTCCTTCTGAACAATTTTCAGGGCTTCGATGGACGCCGCGCGCGGGTCCTCGTAGTGATGCATCTCATGCTCGATGGCCGAGCGCTCGGTTTCGCTCAGGGCGAAACGGTCTGTCTGGATTAGCGGGCTATTCATGCTTAGCGGTCCACGTCGGCCATAACGAAATCGATACTACCCAGGTACGCGATCAAGTCCGCGACCATGCTGCCTTTGATCACCGAAGGGATCTGCTGCAGGTGCGGGTAACTCGGGGTGCGGATCCGGGTACGGTAGCTCATGGTGCCGCCGTCGCTCGTCAGGTAATAGCTGTTGATACCCTTGGTCGCTTCGATCATCTGGAAGGATTCGTTGGCCGGCATGACCGGGCCCCACGAAACCTGCAGGAAGTGCGTGATCAGGGTTTCGATGTGCTGCAGGGTGCGCTCTTTCGGCGGCGGCGTGGTCAGCGGGTGATCCGCCTTGTACGGGCCTTCCGGCATGTTGCGCATGCACTGGTCGATGATCTTGATGCTCTGGCGCATCTCTTCGACGCGGACCATACAGCGGTCATAGGCATCGCCATTGGCGGCCAGCGGCACTTCGAATTCGAAGTTCTCGTAACCCGAGTAAGGGCGAGCCTTGCGCAGGTCGAAGTCGCAACCGGTGGAGCGCAGGCCTGCACCGGTGACGCCCCATTCGAGGGCTTCCTTGGTGTTGTAGGCGGCAACGCCGACGGTACGACCCTTGAGGATGCTGTTCTGCAGCGCAGCCTTGGTGTATTCATCGAGACGCTTGGGCAGCCAGTCGACGAAGTCCTTGACCAGTTTTTCCCAGCCACGCGGCAGGTCGTGAGCGACCCCGCCGATGCGGTACCAGGCAGGGTGCAGACGGAAGCCGGTAATCGCTTCGATCACGGTGTAGGCTTTCTGGCGGTCGGTGAACGTGAAGAACACCGGTGTCATGGCGCCCACGTCCTGAATGTAGGTACCCAGGAACAGCAGATGACTGGTGATTCGGAAGAACTCGGCCATCATGATGCGGATGACGTCGACCTTTTCCGGCACCTTGATGCCTGCCAGCTTCTCGACCGAGAGCACATAAGGCAGGTTGTTCATCACCCCGCCCAGGTAATCGATACGGTCGGTGTAGGGAATGAAGCTGTGCCAGGACTGGCGCTCGGCCATTTTCTCGGCACCACGGTGGTGGTAGCCGATGTCCGGAACGCAATCGACGATTTCTTCGCCGTCCAGTTGCAGAATGATACGGAACGCACCGTGAGCAGAAGGGTGGTTCGGCCCCAGGTTGAGGAACATGTAGTCCTCGTTGGCACCAGAGCGTTTCATGCCCCAGTCTTCCGGACGGAAGCGTGCGGCTTCTTCTTCCAGTTGCTGTTTGGCGAGGGTCAGGCTGTACGGATCGAATTCCGTTGCACGGGCAGGGAAGTCCTTGCGCAGCGGGTGGCCTTCCCAGGTCGGCGGCATCATGATGCGGCTCAGGTGCGGGTGGCCTGGGAAGTCGATGCCGAACATGTCCCAGACTTCACGCTCGTACCAGTTGGCGTTGGGCCAGATGCTGGTAATCGTCGGTACGCTCAAGTCGCTTTCGGAAAGCGCTACCTTGATCATCACGTCGCTGTTTCGCTTGATCGACAGCAGGTGATAGAACACTGTGAAGTCTGCGCCGGGCAGACCACGACGGTTTGTGCGCAGTCGCTCGTCCACGCCATGCAGGTCATACAGCATGGAGTAGGGCTTGGGCACGTTGCGCAGGAACGTTAGAATTTCAAACAGTCTGGCGCGCTCGACCCATAGCACGGGCATGCCGGTGCGAGTCGGCTGGGCGGTGAAAGCCTCGGCACCAAAACGGTTATTCAGTTCAACGACGACATCTTGGTCGTCAGCCTTGTAAGGCGGGATGTACAGAGCGTTGTCTGCAGTCATAGGTCTCAATCACTTCGGTCAACGTACAGAATCAACCCCGGTTCTTGTCTTTTTTATAAGAAGAACGGGCTGGATCAGACTTCGTCGGGGCTGCGCAGGTTGGTCACCTGAATACGCTGTTCGCGGCGCTGTTCCTTTTGCGACGGCATCTCGGCGCGATACACGCCTTGATCGCCAACGACCCAGGAAAGAGGGCGACGCTCCTTGCCGATGGATTCCTGCAACAGCATCAAGCCTTGCAGAAACGCCTCGGGGCGGGGCGGGCAGCCGGGCACGTAGACATCCACGGGAAGGAATTTGTCCACCCCCTGGACCACTGAGTAGATGTCGTACATGCCACCGGAGTTGGCACACGAACCCATGGAAATGACCCACTTGGGTTCGAGCATTTGCTCGTAGAGACGCTGGATGATCGGCGCCATCTTGATGAAGCAGGTACCGGCAATAACCATGAAATCCGCCTGCCGTGGCGACGCCCGGATGACTTCGGCACCAAAGCGGGCGATGTCGTGGGGTGCCGTGAAGGCGGTGGTCATTTCCACATAGCAGCACGACAGGCCGAAGTTGTAGGGCCACAGGGAGTTTTTACGTCCCCAGTTGACCGCACCGTTCAGCACGTCTTCCAGCTTGCCCATGTAGATGTTTTTGTGGACTTGATCTTCTAACGGATCGGAAACGGTTTCCCGTTTGCCGATGGGGTACTGCTCGTTAGGAGCGTCCGGGTCGATCCTGGTGAGATTATATTGCATCGCCAAAGCCTCATTGTTTCAGCTTCGCTTGCCGATTACGGCGACCTTCAGGAGCCCAGTCAAGAGCGCCAACCCGCCATAGGTAGACAAGACCTGCCAACAGAATTGCTATGAAAACGAGAGCTTCGACGAATCCGGTCCAGCCGCTTTCGCGGACGGACACAGACCAGGCAAAGAGAAAGAGGGCTTCAATGTCAAAGATCACGAAAAGCATCGCGACCAGATAGAATTTTGCGGAGAG
Source organism: Pseudomonas syringae KCTC 12500 (assembly GCF_000507185.2). Classification (NCBI taxonomy): domain Bacteria; kingdom Pseudomonadati; phylum Pseudomonadota; class Gammaproteobacteria; order Pseudomonadales; family Pseudomonadaceae; genus Pseudomonas; species Pseudomonas syringae. The sequence goes on along the minus strand of NZ_AYTM02000002.1, from coordinate 119,053 downwards.
ACGCAGGCGCGCACTGCCGGTAGGCAGCATGCCGGATTCGAAAGGTTCGTTCTTGCTGCGGCCCCAGGCCTTGCTTCCGAGGAGGCTGGACAGACCGAGCATGAAGGCGCAAAGGCCGACAACACCCAAAAGGAAAATGGCGAAGCCCCAGTTATGGGCAATCAGACCTGTCGATTCGGGCATGCTGTCAGTCCTTGTTAGAGAGCAAAGGTCTCTGTGCTTGATAAAGAGTCGAGGCAGTGACGAAATGTCGCAGTGCGGTCAACGGATTGATTTTATGTGCAAACACTTGGCAAGTAAATTTTCTACATCAAATTTATTTACGGAATTAATTGCCCACGGCCTTTCACAGAGGCTGCAGGGCCTGCCAGACGGGCGTCAGCGGGGATTTCATTAATTATGTTTCTTGTGCACGAAATGTAAGGAAAGGCAATTTGAATGATAATTAATATCATTTGAAGGGGCCTTGATAGTTCAGCGTGCGGTAGTCGTCGCATAGTGGGTAACGGTACTGCTTATAAAGTGCGCCTTTTGTAGCATTCGCTCGGCAACTGCATATTGTCCGAAATCAATACCGGCACCTTCTGACACAAAACACAGACCGCCCTTACGGGCGGCCTGTCTTTTCAACGCGTTGCGCGGTGTATCAGTGGAATTGCTCTTCTTCGGTGGAGCCGGTCAGTGCGGTTACCGACGATACGCCGCCCTGGATCACGGTCGTCATGTCATCGAAATAGCCGGTACCCACTTCCTGCTGGTGGGCCACGAAGGTGTAGCCCTTGGCAGCGTCGGCGAACTCCTGTTCCTGCAGCTTCACGTAGGCGGTCATGTCATTGCGGGCGTAGTCGTGTGCCAGATTGAACATGCTGTGCCACATGTTGTGAATGCCTGCCAGGGTGATGAACTGGTGCTTGTAACCCATGGCCGACAGCTCGCGCTGAAATTTGGCAATGGTTGCGTCGTCGAGGTTTTTCTTCCAGTTGAAGGACGGCGAGCAGTTGTAGGACAGCAACTGGTCCGGGTATTCCTTTTTGATCGCTTCGGCGAAGCGGCGTGCCTCGTCCAGATTTGGTCTGGCTGTTTCGCACCAGATCAGATCGGCGTAGGGCGCGTACGCCAAGCCACGTGAGATGGCCTGATCGAGGCCGGCACGAACTTTATAGAACCCCTCATGAGTCCGTTCGCCGGTCACGAATGGCTTGTCGTATGGATCGCAATCGGATGTCAGCAAGTCGGCAGCGTTGGCGTCAGTCCGGGCCAGTATGATGGTCGGTACACCGGCCACGTCGGCGGCCAGGCGTGCTGCGACCAGTTTCTGTATGGCTTCCTGAGTCGGGACCAGCACCTTGCCGCCCATGTGGCCACATTTCTTCACCGAAGCCAGTTGGTCTTCGAAGTGCACCCCGGCGGCACCGGCTTCGATCATGCTTTTCATCAGCTCATAGGCATTGAGTACACCGCCGAATCCGGCTTCCGCGTCTGCCACGATCGGGGCGAAGTAGTCGATGTAGCCTTCGTCGCCCGGCGCCTTGCCGGCTTTCCACTGGATCTGGTCGGCACGGCGGAACGAGTTGTTGATGCGCTTGACCACGGTCGGCACCGAGTCGACCGGGTACAGCGACTGATCCGGGTACATGGACTCGGCAGAGTTGTTGTCGGCAGCGACCTGCCAGCCGGACAGGTAGATGGCCTGAATACCGGCCTTGACCTGCTGCACGGCCTGGCCGCCAGTGAGGGCACCCATGCAATTGACGAAATCCTTGTCCGGTCGAAAGGACGGTTTGGCACCCTGGGTCACCAGATTCCACAGCTTGTCTGCACCCAGTCGTGCAAAGGTGTGTTCGGGTTGAACCGAGCCGCGCAGGCGGACCACATCTGCAGCGGAGTAAGTACGGGTCACGTTTTTCCAGCGCGGATTTTCAGCCCAGTCTTTCTCGAGAGCCGCTATTTGTTGTTCGCGTGTCAGTGCCATGGTGATAAACCTCTAGAAGTAGGTCTCGTTGGAAAGTCCTGCTCCGCCAAAACGCCTCGTTTATCGAAGGCACGGTAGATGGCTGCTCGCTGATCCGGGGCTTTGCTTGAAGCCGCACGTTCGTGGGTCGCGACAGGTGAACGATGTACTCGAGGGGAGAGCGGGCGTCCGGACATGAGGCTGTCAGGTGGACAGTCGGGCCTGCAGTGGCGTTGTGCATCACCGTCGGCCTTGCCGGGTTACCGTTTACGCTTCCGTCCCTCGGGACAACTTCGTTCCAGTCGCAACCTCGTCAAACTGCCTTGTGGGCGGTGCGGACACGAATCGGCTCTGCGGGGTGTGTGAGAGCGGCGACTCGAAGACTCTTTGCAAAGCCTCTGATTAGCGGGAGCGAGGCAATCATGCCTCGCACTTCCGGGGGGCGTCAAACGTTTTGTAGTGCTTTTTTTAAATCACTACATATTTGTTAAAAGTTGACCGGCCAGTCATCAAAAGGCCCGTAAGTATTGGGTTTTCACCCCATACAGGCTATTCGAGGGTTTCGACCTTTACGCGCAAAATCATATCGTCACGGCCCTGGGTGGAATAGCGCTGCGCCAGACCACTCTGATCAGCGACGGATTCGTTGCTGTTGCTCGCCAGTGTGATCCATTCTCCCAGTCTGCCACTCACCTGGCTGTCGGTACTCTGCACCTTGACGGCGTCAGGGCGCTCCTGGCTCATGCGGTCATGATTGGTGCTGATGCTCAGGTGAACCGTGTCGCCGGTCACGCTGGCCGTTACGTAAAACCCCTGAGTTACATTGCGGTACTCGGTGTCGCTCCGCGAGTATCCGTACGCGTCCGTGGATGAGGAGGTCAGTGGCACGCTCTGGCCAACCTGAATGAGTGCAGGGGTTCCTTCGCTGGTTTGTACTTGTTGCACGCCGCCTTCACGGCTGGCGGTACCGTACTCGATCACTCGCGAGCCGCTGCTGTTGCGCGTCGCGCTGTCGCTGGTGTCAACGCTGATCAGCAAGCGTTTCGGCGCGGTATCGAGTTGCGAGATCAAGGCGCGAAGTTCTTCGATCTTGCGTGACTCTGCATTCACGATCAGTTGATTGCCGTAGGCGCTGACGGTGCCTTCGTCCCCCAGAAAGGATTTGGCGACCGGCAGTAGATCGGCACTGGTGCGGTAGTTGAGCGGGACGACTTCGGTCGCTGCGAAGACGTGAGCGCTGAAGACGATCAGCATCGAGGTGAGCGCTGCATTGAGCAAGTTGCGTACTGACATGTTCATTCTCCGCGGTAAGCGCGTAAAGCATGATTGTGCCACTGTGTCGGCTGCAGGCAATCAAGCTGAATGGTCAGGCATAAAAAAGCCCTGCCGCTTTTCGGTTTGACCTTGGGAGGGTCTAGCGAAAAAGGGCAGGGCGATCATTATGTAGTGCCGCGGTGAGCGCCTACATAATCGCGTTGATCACGCTTCGCGGAGCATATCAACGTGTGGCAGGCCGGCTTCGAGAAACTCGTCGCTGATAACCGAAAAGCCGAAGCGCTGATAAAACTCGACGGCCTGCACCTGAGCGCTCAGCTTGAGCGGCTTGAGGCCACGCTGTTCAGCTTCATGGATCACGGCACCCAACAGGGCCTCGCCGACCTTCAGGCCACGCCAGTCTCTCAGGACTGACAAGCGGCCGATCTCGCCATCGGGCAGCAGTCGGGCAGTGCCCACCGCATATTCACCTTCGTACGCAAGAAAGTGCACTGCACCTGCGTCTTCGGCATCCCACTCCAGTTCCGGCGGCACCGATTGTTCGGCAATGAATACCGAATCGCGTATGCGCCGGATATCGGCGTTGTTCTTCTGCCATTGGGCGACAGCTACAGTGACTTTATTCATCGGCAAATCCCAGGCTTCCTTGTTTTACGAGTTCGCAAAGCAAATTGCGCCCCTCGTCATCGGCCAACCATTGGCCAAGGTTTTCGCTGTGCAACGCATCGGCGGCACAGATCAGTTTGAGCAGGTCACGCAGGCTGCCCGGTAGCAGACGGCTCTGGCCACTGGCAAACAGTAGCAGATCGTCATCGACTTCAGACCAGGCCAGCCTTGCGCTCGGGTTACGAATCAGCACCGCGCCCTGCTCGAGGCTGTCGAGCAGGTCCTGTTCTTCCAGCTCAGGGCCGGTCACCAGTTCCGGGTAGCGCGGCTCGGTCATGAACTGGCCGAACCAGGTCAGCAGCAGGCGTTCGTCACTCATGTGCTCGGCCAGCAGCGTTTTCAGGCGATCGAGCGCGTCATGCTGGATCTGATGAGGGTCGCTGACCGGCTGGGCGTCAGCATCGGTATAGCGCTCTTCATCCGGGATGAACTGGCTGAGGAAGTCGGTGAAGTGAGTCAGGACTTCGGCAGCGCTTGGCGCCCGGAAACCGACCGAGTAGGTCAGGCAGTCGTCGACGGCGACGCCGCAGTGCGCTAGACGTGGCGGCAGATAAAGCATGTCGCCCGGTTCCAGCGTCCACTCTTCGGTCTTCTCGAATTCGGCAAGGATGCGCAGGTCGGCATGCTGCAGCAGCGGGCTTTCCGCATCGCACATCTGGCCGATCTGCCAGTGCCGTTTGCCATGTCCCTGCAGCAGGAACACATCATAGTTGTCGAAATGCGGGCCGACGCTGCCGCCAGGGGCTGCGTAGCTGATCATCACGTCGTCAATCCGCCAGCTGGGCAGAAAACGGAAGTTTTCCAGCAGCTCACTGACCTCCGGAACGAATTGGTCCACGGCCTGGACCAGCAGCGTCCAGTCGCGCTCGGGCAGCTTGCTGAACTCGTCTTCAGCGAACGGGCCACGACGCAGCTCCCATGGACGCTCGCCGTTTTCGATGACCAGGCGCGACTCCACTTCTTCTTCCAGGGCGAGGCCGGCAAGCTCGTCCGCGTCGATCGGGCTTTGAAAGTCCGGCAGAGCCTGGCGGATCAGCAGCGGTTTTTTCTGCCAGTAGTCACGCAGGAAAACGCGAGCACTGATGCCGCCCAGAAGTTGCAGAGGAATATCAGGATTCATGTGTAAGCCCTTGAAATGAAAACGCCCGGCACAGCCGGGCGTGTGCAATTTTTTTGCGTGTCAGATGCGCTTGGCCTGAGCGGCTGCGTTACCGATGTAATTGGCCGGCGTGAGCTTCTTGAGCTCGGCCTTGGCTTCGGCAGGCATGTCCAGGCCGTCGATGAAAGTCTGCAACGCTTCAGGACCGATGCCCTTGCCGCGTGTCAGTTCTTTCAGTTTTTCGTACGGGTTTTCGATGTTGTAACGACGCATGACAGTCTGAATCGGCTCTGCCAGAACTTCCCAGCATGCGTCCAGATCGGCGGCAATGCGCTGTTCGTTCAGTTCCAGCTTGCTGATGCCCTTGAGGCTGGCTTCGTAGGCAATGACGCTGTGGGCAAAGCCGACGCCCAGATTGCGCAGCACGGTGGAGTCGGTCAGGTCACGCTGCCAGCGAGACACAGGCAACTTGCTCGCCAGGTGCTGGAACAGTGCGTTGGCGATGCCCAGATTGCCTTCGGAGTTTTCGAAGTCAATCGGGTTGACCTTGTGCGGCATGGTCGAGGAGCCGATTTCGCCAGCGATGGTGCGCTGCTTGAAATAGCCCAGCGAGATGTAGCCCCAGATGTCGCGGTCGAAGTCGATCAGGATGGTGTTGAAGCGCGCAATAGCATCGAACAGCTCGGCAATGTAGTCGTGCGGTTCGATCTGCGTGGTGTAGGGGTTGAAGCCCAGGCCCAGCTCGTCTTCGATGAAGGCGCGCGCGTTGGCTTCCCAGTCGATGTCTGCGTAGGCAGAGAGGTGGGCGTTGTAGTTGCCGACTGCGCCGTTGATCTTGCCGAGCAACGGGACTGCCGCGATCTGGCTGATCTGACGCTCGAGGCGGTAGACGACGTTGGCCAGTTCCTTGCCCAGTGTGGTCGGGGAGGCGGGCTGGCCGTGGGTGCGGGACAGCATCGGCACGTCTGCGAAGCGAATCGCCAGCTCGCGTATAGCGTCGGCGATCTGACGCATCAGCGGCAGCACGACAGTGTCGCGGCCCTCGCGCAGCATCAATGCGTGAGACAGGTTGTTGATGTCTTCGCTGGTGCAGGCGAAGTGGATGAACTCGCTGACCTTTTCCAGCTCTGGCAATTTGGCAGCCTGCTCCTTGAGCAGATACTCCACAGCCTTCACGTCATGATTGGTGGTGCGCTCGATTTCCTTGACTCGCTCGGCATGCTCCACGGAGAAGTCTTCGGCCAGGGTATCCAGGATGGCGTTGGCTTGCGCGGAGAAGGCCGGGACCTCGGTGATCTGCGGGTGAGCCGCAAGACGCTGGAGCCAGCGAACTTCAACCATCACGCGGAAACGGATCAGGCCGTATTCGCTGAAAATAGGGCGCAAGGCCTGGGTTTTGCCGGCGTAGCGGCCATCAACAGGGGAAACCGCAGTGAGCGAAGAAAGCTGCATGGGATGCTCTCGGACAGTCGGGCGACGAAAAGGGCGCATATCATACATGAAAAGTCAGTCGGACCGGAGTCCGCCGACCAGCGTAGACAGCGTCGTGCCAGGGGTGGTGAAGGTCATTGGAGCGCGGCGGGTCAGCCGTGCAGCAATGGATAAAGTTCTTTCAACAACTTGCGGCGGCTGAACACCAGTTGCCAGCGATGACCGCCAACTTGCCGCCACAGGCGGGCAGAGCGAATACCGGCCAGCAGAATGCCGCGAATCTTCGAGGCATTATTCGGCTGCTGCAGATTACGCATGTCGCCTTGTACCTGAATGCGCTGGCGCAAGGTGCTCAGGGTGTCCTGATACAGCGCGCCGGTCGCGGCAATCACGTTCTCGTGGGCGATGCCAAAATGCTCGACCTGTGACTGAATCACCGGAATGCGTTTGCCGATCACTTCAAGCAGGTCATCGCGCTTGGCCAGCTGACGCTCGAGGCCGAGCATCGACAGGGCGTAGCGCAACGGCTCGCGTTGCAAGGTTGCCGGGTCGCGCTCCAGGGCGCTGGCCATGGCGCGATAGCCTTCGTGCAGGTTGAGATCGTCGCCGCCGTAGACGTCCAGCGTATCCTTGGGATCGACCACCAGCAGGCTGCCGAGCATGCAGCCCAGGGCCGCTTCGCTGATCTGACCGGTCTTGGCGATCCGGTCGACGAGCACGGCGGCCTGGAATACACCGCCCAGAGCGATCAGTTGTTCCTGAGTCGGGCTCATCAACGCTTGTCCTTGCTGGTCCAGGGTTCGGCAATTTCGATCACGCCGCCGCCCAGACAGATTTCGCCGTCGTAGAACACCACAGACTGGCCGGGAGTGACGGCGCGTTGCGGGTCATCGAATGTGGCGCGATAACCGTCGGCGGTTTTTTCCAGCGTGCATGGCTGGTCGCCCTGACGATAACGGACCTTCGCGGTGAGCCTGCGCGGGCTGCTCAGATCGATCGGGTTGACCCAATAGATTTCCGAAGAGACCAGCGCACGGGAAAACAGCCAGGGGTGATCGTTACCCTGACCGACAATCAGTTCGTTGTTGTCCAGGTCCTTGACCAGCACGTACCACGGATCATCGCTGGCATCCTTGAGACCGCCGATGCCCAGACCCTGGCGCTGGCCGATGGTGTGGTACATCAGGCCGCTGTGACGACCGATGACTTCACCTTCGGTGGTCTTGATTTCGCCGGGCTGGGCGGGCAGGTACTGGCGCAGAAAATCAGTGAAGCGGCGTTCGCCAATGAAGCAGATTCCGGTGGAATCCTTCTTCTTGGCAGTGGCCAGGCCGTGCTTTTCGGCAATGGCGCGCACTTCCGGTTTTTCCAGCTCGCCAACCGGGAACAGGGTGCGGGCAATCTGCTCGCCGCCAACGGCGTGCAGGAAGTAGCTCTGATCCTTGTTCGGGTCCAGGCCCTTGAGCAGCTCGGTACGTCCATCGATATCACGGCGGCGTACGTAATGGCCTGTAGCAATAAGGTCGGCGCCGAGCATCAGTGCGTAGTCGAGAAACGCCTTGAACTTGATTTCGCGGTTACACAGGATGTCCGGGTTCGGCGTGCGCCCGGCCTTGTACTCTTCAAGGAAGTGCTCGAAGACGTTGTCCCAGTACTCGGCCGCGAAGTTGGCCGTGTGCAGCTTGATGCCGATCTTGTCGCACACGGCCTGGGCATCTGCCAGGTCTTCGCGGGCGGTGCAGTATTCCGTTCCGTCGTCTTCTTCCCAGTTCTTCATGAACAAGCCTTCCACCTGATAACCCTGCTCCATGAGCAGTACGGCGGAAACGGAAGAGTCCACGCCGCCGGACATGCCGACTATGACGCGCTTCATTTCTGAGTTCGAGGGGGCTGGATCACGCATGGGGATTCAACGGCTGACCTGTAAAAGGACGCGATTCTATCAGGCTGAGGGCGTCGAGTCTCACGCCTTGTCGCGCAGCAGGTCGAGACTGAAATGTTCACCATCGAGGTAGTCGTCCAGGCAGCGCAATACCAGCTCGCTGCGCCAGCGCTCCTGCTGGGCTACCAGTTCATCGCGAGTCAGCCAGACTGCGCCGACGATGCCTTCATCGAGTTGATATTCCGGATGGTGGCGCAGGGCCTTGGCGGCAAAGCAGATTCGCTGGTAGGTCACGCCATTGCTCGGTGCGGTGTACAGGTAGATGCCCACCACGCTAGTCAATTCGACGTCCCAGCCGGTTTCTTCCAGGGTTTCACGCACTGCAGCGCGTTGCAGGCTCTCGTTCGGGTCGAGGTGCCCGGCGGGTTGGTTGAGTACGGCGCGTCCGCCTTTGATTTCTTCGACGAACAGAAAGCGGCCTTGATCTTCGACGATGGTGGCGACGGTAACGTGGGCTTGCCAAGTCATGATAATGGTCTCTTTGCTGGGGATTGAGTCAGCCGTAACAGCTTATTGTTGCTCGAACTGCAGATCATGCCTCAGGGCGCTGACGCAGAAGTCCACAAAGGCTCGCACTTTGGATGAGCGACGACGGCCCTCCAGGTAAACAACGTGAACCGGTTCCGGGATTATTTCGAACGTCTCCAGAACACACTTGAGCCTGCCTTCCTGCAGGTGCTCGCGTATCTGATAGTACGGCACCTGGGTCAGTCCCCAGCCCTGTAACGCTGCGCTGATCGCCGCCTGATAAGACGTCAGACTGAGTCTTGAGGCGACGTCTACTGAATAATTCTTGTCATCGATCCGGAAAAGCCAGTGGGGCGAGCGTTCGGCGGTGGTGGTTGAAACTGTGGAATGCTGTCGCAAATCGTCGGGATGCTGCGGGGCTCCATGCTTTTCGAGGTAGGCAGGGGAGGCGCAAACCATGCGCCGCACGCTACCTGTCGGGATTGCGGTAAGAGACGAATCGGGCAGGGTGCCGATCCTGACCGCCACGTCGACGCCCTCATCGAGCATGGACACTACCCTGTCGACCAGAATGGCACGGATGTCCACGGCCGGAAACCGCTCGAGAAAGCTCGTCATTACGGGCACGACATGCAGCGCGCCGAACATCTGAGGTGCGGTGACCGTCAGCAGGCCGCCTGGCAACGCATGCAAGCCGCCTGCCGCGCTTTCAGCCTCATCAAGGTCGGCAAGCAATCGACGGCAATCAGCGGCGAAGCGCTGGCCCGCCTCGGTGAGCCGCATATTGCGAGTGGTGCGCACCACCAGAAGGATGCCCAGGCGGCTCTCCAGGCTCGCGACAGCCCGGGTTACCGTAGCGGTCGACAGGCCAAAGTGGCGGGCCACCCCGGCAAAACTGGTTTGCTCGGCAAGTGCGGCAAAAAGCGTCATTTCCTGAATACGGTCCATAGGCTGCCTGCTTGCCACGAGAGATGCGAAATCGTATCAGCATTTCAGATTTTGAAATGGTGAATTGATTTTTGCGGTGATTCTGCATTTTAGGAGCAATGATTAGGATGGCTGCACATTCATCCAGCCCGGTCAGACTTCTATGAAAAATTTCGGTTCAGCCGACGCTGAAAATGCCGCATCCGGTGTCAGTCGGCGCAAGGTTTTACAGGTGTCAGCGTTAGGCGCTGCTTCTGCTCTCGGGGCGTCGTTGGTGAGCGCTGCTTCTGCAAGCAATAAACCTCTATCCAGGGAAAATGCAATGAACATTGATGACGCCTTCCGCGTGACGTTTCACACTCAGCAGGTAGGAGACGTCAATGTGTTCTATCGCGAAGTCGGAGCCAAGGACGCCCCGGTGCTTCTGTTGCTTCATGGTTTTCCGAGTTCCAGCCACATGTTTCGCGACCTGATGCCCTTGCTGGCGAGTCAGTACCGCCTGATCGCTCCCGACCTGCCTGGATTCGGTAATACCAAGGCTCCACCGCGCGGGCAGTTCGATTACACATTCGAAAACCTTTACAAGGTGATCGAGCGCTTCACCGAGGCGCTGGGCCTGAAGAAATACGCGTTATACCTATTCGACTATGGCGCACCGACAGGTTTGCGGCTCGCAGCGGCGAACCCGGAGAAGGTTACTGCAATCATCAGTCAGAACGGCAACGCCTACCTGGAAGGATTCAGCGATCAATGGGGCCCGTGGCAAGCCTATTGGCGCGAGCCTTCGGCAGCCAATCGCGAAGCCTGTCGCGCCTCGTTGTCACCGCAAGTCATCCGGGACTGGCAATACGGTACGGGAGCCAATCCTGAAAAACTTTCTCCCGATGGCTACAACCTCGACATTATGTATATGGCGCGGCCGGGCGCAGAGGAGATCCAGCTTGACCTGATTCTTGACTACCGCAGTAACGTAGCGGCTTACCCCTCGTTTCAGGAATACTTGCGCAAATATCAGCCTCCCTTGCTGGCGGTCTGGGGCAAGCACGATCCTGCGTTCATACCGCCTGGCGCGCATGCTTATCGCAAGGACGTCCCGGCTGCTGAAGTGCATCTGCTGGATGCAGGGCACTTTGCATTGGAAACACACGCGCCTGAGGTCGCCGAATACATTCGCGACTTTCTTTCGCGCACACTGAAAAGCTGAAGGGATAAATGGTGTGCTTGAGCGAGCATCTCCCTGGCGCCTGGGTTTACACAGGCGGCTGAAATTTTTCATGGATAAAAAAAATCCCCGACAACAGGCCGGGGATTTTTTTGTGAGGCGGTGCATTTTTTATGCACCGCCTCGGATTGCCTCTTACAGCGCGGCGATGGCCGCGTTGAGCGTGGCGCTCGGGCGCATGGCCTTGCTGGTGACTTCCGGGTTAGGGAAGTAGTAGCCGCCAATATCCACCGGCTTGCCCTGAACGGCGTTCAGCTCGGCAACGATTTTTTCTTCGTTGTCGGTCAGGGTTTTGGCCAGAGGTGCGAACTGCGCCTTGAGGTCTGCATCGTCGTTCTGAGCAGCCAGTGCCTGAGCCCAGAACAGGGTCAGGTAGAAGTGGCTGCCGCGGTTGTCGATACCGCCTACCTTGCGCGAAGGCGACTTGTTGCGGTCCAGGAACTCGCCAGTGGCCTGGTCTAGGGTCTTGGACAGAACCAACGCTTTCGGATTGTTGTAGGCATGGCCCAGATGCTCGAGGGACGCTGCCAGCGCGAGGAATTCGCCCAGCGAATCCCAGCGCAGGAAGTTTTCCTCGACGAACTGCTGCACGTGTTTCGGAGCCGAACCACCCGCGCCGGTTTCGAACAGACCGCCGCCGTTCATCAGCGGAACGATCGACAGCATCTTCGCGCTGGTGCCCAGTTCCATGATCGGGAACAGGTCAGTCAGGTAGTCGCGCAGAACGTTGCCGGTCACCGAAATGGTGTCCTTGCCTGCGCGCGTGCGTTCCAGGGTCAGCTTCATCGCGTCGACAGGTGACAGGATCTGGATATCCAGGCCCGACGTGTCATGGTCGCCCAGGTACTTGCGCACTTTCTCGATCATCACGCTGTCGTGGGCGCGGGACGAGTCCAGCCAGAAGATAGCCGGGGTGTTGCTGGCGCGGGCACGGTTGACGGCCAGTTTCACCCAATCCTGGATCGGTGCGTCCTTGGCCTGGCACATGCGCCAGATATCGCCGGCTTCGACGTTCTGTTCCATCAGCAGGTTGCCCTGGCTGTCGGTTACGCGAACCACGCCGTTGGTCTGAATGTGGAACGTCTTGTCGTGGGAGCCATACTCTTCGGCCTTCTGAGCCATCAGACCGACGTTCGGTACGCTGCCCATGGTGGTCGGGTCGAATGCGCCATTTTTCTTGCAGTCTTCGATGACTGCCTGATAGATGGTGGCGTAGCAGCGATCCGGAATGACCGCCTTGGCATCGTGCAACTGACCGTCTGTGCCCCACATCTTGCCGGAGTCACGAATCATTGCCGGCATCGAGGCGTCGACGATGACGTCGCTCGGCACGTGCAGGTTGGTGATGCCCTTGTCGGAATTGACCATCGCCAGCTGTGGACGAACGGCGTAGACCGCTTCGATGTCAGCCTTGATTTCTGCCTGCTTGTCAGCGGGCAGGGCAGTGATGCGTTCGTACAGGTCGCCGATGCCGTTGTTCAGGCTGAAGCCGATCTGCTTGAGCGTATCGGCGTGCTTGGTCAGCGCGTCCTTGTAGAACTCGTCGACGATCTGGCCAAACATGATCGGATCGGAGATCTTCATCATGGTGGCTTTCAAGTGCACCGAAAACAGAACGCCCTGCTTGCGAGCGTCTTCGATTTCGGCAGCAATGAAACTGCGCAGGGCCTTGGCGCTCATGACCGAGCAGTCGACGACTTCGCCCGCCTTGACGGAGGTTTTTTCCTTCAGGACGGTGGTGGTGCCGTCCTGGGCGACGAGTTCGATCTTGACGGTGTTATCGGCTGCGATCTCGGCAGCTTTTTCGCTGCCGTAGAAGTCGCCGTTGCTCATGTGTGCAACGTGAGCCTTGGAGTCAGCTGACCAGGCGCCCATCTTGTGCGGGTGCTTGCGCGCGTAGTTCTTGACCGACAGCGGGGCGCGGCGATCGGAGTTGCCTTCGCGCAGAACAGGGTTCACGGCGCTGCCCTTGGTCTTGTCGTAGCGTGCGCGGGTTTCTTTTTCCGCGTCAGTGGTAGGGTTTTCAGGGTAGTCAGGAATGTTGTAGCCCTGATTCTGAAGCTCCTTGATGGTCGCCTTCAATTGCGGGACCGAGGCGCTGATGTTAGGCAGCTTGATGATGTTGGCCTCTGGCGTAGTGGCCAGTTTGCCCAGCTCGGCGAGATGATCCGGCACTTTTTTGTCGGCAAGCAATTCTGGGAAGCTGGAAAGAACACGGCCCGCCAGAGAAATGTCGCGTGTTTCCACGTCGATATCGGAAGTTGCCGTGAACGCTTCGATAATAGGCAGCAGGGAGTAGGTGGCGAGGGCCGGAGCTTCGTCGGTGAAGGTGTAGATGATCTTCGAGCGGTTGGACATTCGTATTAACTCTCTTTTGCTGAGCATGCACAAAATCTCGATACGCGCATTCTAAGCGCGCTTGCCCACGGTTCGGCCATGAGCCAGGTCGAGGTTTATTCGCGGTGATGTTGGGTGCATCAGTCGAGCGTCAAGCTGTCGGGTCAGGTAGCAGCCCGACGCATAAGGAAGGCCGAGGGTCAGAATTCGGACGGGTCGGCCTTGATGACTCTGCGGTCACGGCGCGAGTATATCAAACCATTGGCACCAAGCATTAATGCTATGCGAGCTATCGAAAAATGAATATCCGCCGTTGGTCGAACGCGCAGTCCTCCAGGCAGCTTTCTGGAATGGTTGGCATGTGGGGCCTGGCGCGCCTTGATGCGGGGGAGGGGGCAGATGGTGAGGGCGGATTTTCGTTGTTCAGGACGGCTTGGGGTAGACGAACGGAACGTCCTGGATTGGAGTCTGGGTATCCGCGGTGCAATAACCGCTAATTCGACACCCTGTGGAGCGTGACGGATATAAAGCAGACCAATGTCCCTGTCTTTTTACGTGTCCGGCAAAGCTCATTGCATGTTTCTATTGATTCGGCTGGCTCTGATGGCTGCCGCTATAGATCTAATCACTTTTTCAACATGAGTATCAGGCGTCCGCGTGAGCGTGGTCCTGCTGGTGCAGCGGATGTGTTTCTTTTGCCGGATCCAGCTTTTTATCTTCCAAGCCTTTGATTTTTACCGCATGAAGCCCTTTTGGACCTTGCGCGACTTCAAATCTGACTTTCTGGCCAGCCTTTAGAGTTTTGTAACCGTCCATTTCGATGGCCGAGAAATGAGCGAACAGATCCTCGTCATTGCCTTCAGCGTTTATGAATCCAAACCCTTTTGCATTGTTGAACCACTTGACTTTTCCTTCAATCATTACCATCTCCCTCTGCAAAGGACTCCGTCAGGAGTATCATCCACTTCAATCCGCTGCTCACCCAAAAAATTTTGGTTGACTGCGCGGACCCTTTTTACCCAATGTGGGCTCTATTGTTTGTAACACCGTTTAGCTGATAGTCAAGGTCATGTGGCAGTGCATTTAAAAACCGCCCAGACTGCGACTAAATTGCTCAATCCGCCCTCAAACGAACATTTCTTTCCATGCATGCATTCAGCAAGATTCGACTAACATTCAATCAGGATGATCCGCAGTCGCACGAGGACGACTCGGCGGGCATTGCGGTGCAGGACGCCAAGCCGGCCCTGCAGGCGCCACCGATGTACAAGGTGGTTTTATTCAACGATGACTACACCCCGATGGATTTCGTCGTAGAAGTACTCGAGGTGTTTTTTAACCTGAATCGTGAGCTGGCCACCAAAGTCATGCTGGCCGTCCATACAGAGGGACGGGCAGTCTGCGGATTGTTTACCCGCGACATCGCCGAGACCAAGGCAATGCAGGTCAATCAATACGCCAGGGAGAGCCAGCATCCGCTACTCTGTGAGATCGAGAAGGACGGTTAAACGCCGACCACTTGGGTATGAGGTGAAGCTATGTTAAACCGTGAGCTCGAAGTCACCCTCAATCTTGCCTTCAAGGAGGCACGTTCGAAGCGTCATGAGTTCATGACGGTCGAGCATCTCCTGCTGGCTCTATTGGATAATGAGGCTGCAGCCACTGTCCTGCGTGCCTGCGGCGCAAACCTCGATAAACTCAAGCATGATCTGCAGGAGTTCATCGACTCCACCACTCCGCTGATCCCCGTTCATGACGAGGACCGCGAGACACAACCGACGCTCGGGTTCCAGCGCGTGCTGCAACGGGCAGTCTTCCACGTGCAGAGCTCAGGCAAGCGCGAAGTGACCGGCGCCAACGTGCTGGTCGCGATTTTCAGTGAGCAGGAAAGCCAGGCCGTATTTCTGCTCAAACAGCAGAGCGTGGCCCGGATCGATGTCGTCAACTACATCGCCCACGGTATCTCCAAGGTGCCAGGGCACGGCGAACACTCTTCTGAAGGTGAACAGGATATGCAGGACGACGAGGGCGGTGAAGCATCTTCCTCAGGCAATCCTCTGGATGCCTATGCCAGCAATCTGAACGAGTTGGCACGTCAGGGGCGCATCGATCCACTGGTCGGCCGCGAAAGCGAAGTCGAGCGGGTGGCACAGATTCTGGCTCGTCGTCGCAAGAACAACCCTTTGCTGGTCGGTGAAGCGGGTGTCGGTAAAACGGCCATCGCTGAAGGTCTGGCCAAGCGCATCGTCGACAATCAGGTACCTGACCTGCTTGCCAATAGCGTCGTCTACTCGCTCGACCTGGGTGCGTTGCTGGCCGGGACGAAATACCGCGGCGATTTCGAGAAGCGCTTCAAGGCGTTGCTCAACGAACTGCGCAAGCGTCCTCAGGCGATCCTGTTCATTGACGAAATCCACACGATCATCGGTGCTGGCGCAGCTTCCGGCGGGGTAATGGATGCTTCCAATCTGCTCAAGCCGTTGCTGTCTTCCGGCGAGATCCGTTGCATCGGTTCGACCACCTTTCAGGAGTTTCGCGGGATTTTCGAGAAGGATCGTGCCCTGGCGCGTCGCTTCCAGAAAGTCGATGTGTCTGAGCCTTCGGTCGAGGACACCATCGGTATCCTGCGTGGCCTGAAAAGCCGTTTCGAGCAGCATCACAGCATCGAATACAGCGACGAAGCCCTGCGCGCTGCCGCAGAGCTTGCATCGCGCTACATCAACGACCGTCATATGCCTGACAAGGCCATTGACGTGATTGATGCAGCGGGTGCCTACCAGCGTCTGCAGCCGGTCGAAAAGCGCGCTAAACGTATCGATGTGCCCGAGGTTGAAGACATCGTTGCCAAGATCGCGCGTATTCCGCCAAAACACGTCAATAGCTCCGACAAGGAACTGCTGCGTAACCTGGAGCGCGATCTCAAGCTCACGGTGTTCGGGCAGGATGCGGCCATTGACTCGTTGTCGACGGCGATCAAGCTGTCTCGTGCAGGCCTCAAGTCGCCTGACAAACCGGTCGGTTCGTTCCTGTTCGCCGGTCCTACGGGCGTCGGCAAGACCGAGGCGGCTCGTCAGCTGGCCAAGGCTTTGGGCGTCGAGTTGATCCGTTTCGACATGTCCGAGTACATGGAACGGCATACCGTTTCCCGTCTGATCGGTGCGCCTCCGGGCTACGTCGGTTTCGACCAGGGCGGTCTGCTGACCGAGGCCATTACCCGCCAGCCGCATTGCGTGCTGTTGCTCGATGAAATCGAAAAGGCACACCCGGAAGTCTTCAATCTGCTCCTGCAGGTGATGGACCACGGTACGCTGACCGACAACAACGGGCGCAAGGCGGATTTCCGCAATGTGATCGTGATCATGACTACCAACGCCGGGGCCGAGTCTGCTGCGCGCGCTTCGATCGGTTTCACGCATCAGGACCACTCGTCTGACGCGATGGAAGTGATCAAGAAGAGCTTCACGCCGGAGTTCCGCAACCGTCTGGATACCATCATTCAGTTTGGTCGCCTCAGCCACGAAGTCATCAAGAGCGTGGTCGACAAGTTCCTCACCGAACTTCAGGCCCAACTGGAAGACAAGCGCGTACTGCTCGAAGTGTCCGAGGCGGCGAGAAGCTGGCTGGCGCAGGGTGGTTACGATGCGGCGATGGGTGCCAGACCGATGGCTCGCCTGATTCAGGACAAGATCAAACGGCCTCTCGCCGAAGAGATCCTGTTCGGCGAACTGTCAGAGCATGGCGGCGTGGTGCACATCGATATCAAGGATGGCGAGATCACCTTCGATTTCGAAACCACGGCAGAAATGGCCTGATAGCCGAAGCCTCGCCCCGCATCATTGATGGATGCGGGGCAGGCCGAGGACATCGACTGTAAAAAACAGGCATACAAAAACGCCCGGCTTATGCCGGGCGTTTTCGTTAATGCCTGTTTAGCGAGCGCGGTAGGTGATGCGCCCTTTGCTCAGGTCATAGGGCGTCAGCTCTACGCGCACTTTGTCACCGGTCAGAATACGGATGTAATTCTTGCGCATCTTGCCGGAGATATGCGCGGTTACGACGTGCCCGTTTTCCAACTCCACGCGAAACATGGTGTTGGGCAGGGTGTCGACGACAGTGCCTTCCATTTCGAAGCTGTCTTCTTTCGACATGCAGTAAAGCCCTCGGTATACAAATGAGTGGCCCGGTGCAAGTGGCGCCAGGCAAAAGCGGCGTGCATTGTGCCCGAAAAAACCAGTTTAAGCCAAGGGGTTCAATACAGAGTGACCCATCTTTGATTGGTGAGCAGCTCGATGGGGCGATATTGGGTCTTGTAATTCATCTTTTTGCAGTTCTTGATCCAGTAGCCGAGGTACACCGCCTGCAGTTGCAGCCTGGCAGCTTCGGCGATCTGCCACAAAATCGCGTAACGGCCCAGACTGCGGCGTTCTTCATCGGGTTCGTAGAACGTATAGACCGCTGAAAGCCCGTTGGGCAGCAGGTCGGTGACGGCAACTGCCAACAGGCGTTGATCGACACGAAATTCGTAAAAGCGCGAAAAGGGCAGGTCGCGGACCAGAAAGGTCGAAAATTGCTCGCGACTTGGCGGGAACATGTCGCCGTCAGCGTGCCGTTGTTCAATATAACGCTGATAAAGATCGAAATATTCTTGAGTGAACACTGGTTTGGCGCTTTGCACCTGAATGTCGGCATTGCGTTTCAGAATGCGTTTTTGCTGGCGGTCGGGGACGAAGAGGCTCACCGGAATGCGTGCGGGCACACAGGCGCTGCAGTTCTTGCAGTGCGGGCGATAGAGGTGATCACCGCTGCGGCGAAAACCCATGTCCGACAGGTCGGCATAGACCTGTACATCCATCGGCTGGCTGGGGTCCAGAAACAGGGTCGTCGCCTGCTCTTCGGGCAGGTAACTGCACGTGTGCGGTTGAGTGGCATAAAACTTCAGCCTCGCCAGCTCTGTCATGGTCGTCGCCTAATGGTGAATCCTTACCCATGAGTGTATGCCAGCCTGTCAAACTCGCCTAGCTGACCAGTCGGCGTCGGTCGGCTGGTCCAGATGGCGGGACAGGTAATCGGCGAAAGTCTGCCGAGGAATGGCGCGCGCGCCGAAGCTGTGCAGATGTTGAGTGGGCATCTGGCAATCGATCAACACAAATCCCCAGTCAGTCAAATGCTCTACCAGCGTGGCAAAGCCGACTTTCGAGGCGTTGTCTGCCCGGCTGAACATCGACTCGCCGAAAAACAGCTGGCCCATTGCCAGGCCGTACAGCCCGCCGACCAGTTCATCCTGATCCCAGACCTCGACGCTGTGCACGTGGCCACGGCGGTGCAACTCAACGTAGGCCGCCTGCATCGAGCCGGTTATCCAGGTTTCGTTGGCGTAGCTGCGAGGCGCAGCGCAGGCCTTGATCACGCTGGCAAAATCCTGATCGAAGGTGACCCGATAGCGCGACTGGCGCAGAACCTTGCCGAGGCTTCGCGAGACATGGAGTTCTTCAGGAAACAGCACGGTGCGCGGATCGGGAGACCACCAGAGAATCGGCTGACCGTCCTGAAACCAGGGAAAGCAGCCATGTCGATAAGCGCTGATCAGGCGATCGGCCGACAAGTCTCCGCCTGCGGCAAGTAGACCGTTGGGTTCACGGAGGGCTTTTTCCAGTGGGGGAAAATCGAGGCTGTTGCGGGTCAACCAGGTCAGCATGGCATCACAACTTTGCGGAAGGGGAGGGCGCACCTGTCTGTGTGTGCAACTCTGTGCGACAGGCGTGGTCACAAGCGGTTGTCATTATGGCGCGTACCTTGTGCATGCGGTAGGGCGTGAGCCTCGCAACGGTCGCGTGGCCGCTCAAGTTGCAGACCGTTGACAGAAACACGCCATAAGCCTTTGTCACAAAACGCAATGCATGCTCAAATTGAACATCGTCAGTGAAGGTGAAAGCGTGTTCCGTCTTGCGGAACCGTCTGAAGTGGATCTGGTGTGTTTTCGTACAGACTCAAGTGGCTGTAAAACCGTACAATGCCTGTTTTGGGCGTTATCATTCAAGCGTCTGTCGACAGGCTTTCCCGCTGTCTGCACTCCCTGTCCATGCGGGAGCAGTCAGTGCCGTCCGACAGCCGTTTCTGGTCAATCAACGAGATGTTCGCGCTATTGCGCAGGAAATAAAGCGTTTTGAAGAAATCCACCCCAGCACCCAGCGCTGTCCCGCTTTGGCGACAGCAATTGCACTACCGGCTCAAGGAAGGGGCCCTGATCGCCTTTGGCGCACTGTGCCTGTATCTGATGATGGCCTTGCTGACCTACGATCAGAGCGATCCCGGCTGGAGCCACACCAGCAGCAATGCGGCACAGGTGCAGAATGCCGCAGGGCGTGCAGGTGCTTTCTGTGCCGATATTCTGTTCATGATTCTGGGCTATTTCGCCTACATCTTCCCGCTGTTGCTGGCGATCAAGGCCTGGCAGGTCTTTCGCCATCGCCATGAGCCATGGCAATGGAGCGGCTGGCTGTTTTCCTGGCGCCTGATCGGTCTGGTGTTCCTGATCCTGGCGGGCGCTGCGCTGGCGCATATCCATTTCCATTTCTCGGCCGGCTTCCCAGGCTCGGCAGGCGGTGTGCTGGGCGAAGTGCTCGGCGATCTGGCCAAGAAAGCGCTGAATATTCAAGGCAGCACGTTACTGTTCATTGCCCTTTTTCTGTTCGGACTGACCGTGTTCACCGACCTGTCCTGGTTCAAGGTGATGGATGTCACCGGCAAGATCACCCTCGACCTGTTCGAACTGTTTCAAGGCGCTGCGAACCGCTGGTGGACTGCCCGCGCCGAGCGCAAGCAGATGGTTGCGCAGTTGCGTGAGGTGGACATGCGCGTCAACGATGTAGTGGCGCCTGTGGCTCCCGATCGTCGCGAGCAGGCCAAGGCCAGAGAGCGCCTGGTTGAGCGTGAAGCGTCGTTGAGCAAACACATGACCGAGCGCGAAAAGCACGTGCCAGCGGTCATCGCGCCAGCGCCTTCAAAGCCTGTAGAGCCCAGCAAGCGCGTCATGAAGGAAAAGCAGGCCCCGCTGTTCGTGGACAGTGCAGTGGAAGGCACGCTTCCGCCGATTTCCATCCTCGACCCGGCAGAGAAGAAGCAGCTCAACTATTCCCCAGAGTCTCTGGCGGCCGTCGGTCATTTGCTGGAAATCAAGCTCAAGGAATTCGGTGTGGAGGTCTCGGTAGACTCCATCCACCCCGGTCCGGTCATTACCCGCTACGAGATCCAGCCCGCCGCCGGCGTCAAGGTTAGCCGCATTTCCAACCTCGCCAAGGACCTTGCGCGCTCGCTCGCCGTGACCAGCGTTCGTGTAGTCGAGGTGATTCCGGGCAAGACCACCGTCGGTATCGAGATCCCCAACGAAGATCGCCAGATTGTGCGCTTCTCCGAGGTGTTGTCGACTCCCGAATACGATAACGCCAAGTCGCCTGTCACCTTGGCCCTGGGCCACGACATCGGCGGCAAGCCGGTGATTACCGATCTGGCCAAGATGCCCCACCTGCTGGTGGCCGGTACGACCGGTTCCGGTAAATCGGTGGGTGTGAACGCCATGATCCTTTCGATCCTGTTCAAGTCCGGCCCGGAAGACGCCAAGCTGATCATGATCGACCCGAAGATGCTGGAACTGTCCATCTACGAAGGTATTCCGCACCTGTTGTGTCCGGTGGTCACCGACATGAAGGACGCCGCCAACGCCCTGCGCTGGAGCGTTGCCGAGATGGAGCGTCGCTACAAGCTGATGGCGAAGATGGGTGTACGTAACCTGTCCGGCTTCAACCAGAAGGTCAAGGATGCCCAGGACGCGGGCGAGCCGCTTGCCGATCCGCTGTACAAGCGCGAAAGCATTCATGACGAAGCGCCGCTGCTGAGCAAGCTGCCGACCATCGTGGTGGTGGTGGACGAGTTCGCCGACATGATGATGATCGTCGGCAAGAAGGTCGAAGAGCTGATCGCGCGTATCGCCCAGAAAGCGCGTGCTGCGGGTATCCACCTGATTCTCGCGACCCAGCGTCCGTCGGTGGATGTGATCACCGGTCTGATCAAGGCCAACATTCCGACGCGTATGGCATTCCAGGTATCGAGCAAGATCGATTCGCGGACCATCATCGACCAGGGTGGCGCCGAACAACTGTTGGGTCACGGCGACATGCTGTACATGCCGCCAGGCACCAGCCTGCCGATTCGTGTGCATGGCGCGTTCGTTTCCGACGAAGAAGTGCATCGTGTGGTAGAAGCCTGGAAGCTGCGAGGTTCCCCGGACTACAACGACGATATTCTCGCCGGTGTCGAAGAGCCCGGCAGCGGCTTTGATGGCGGTGGCGGCGAAGGCAGTGAAGACAGCGAAAGCGACGCGCTTTACGATGAGGCCGTCAAGTTCGTGCTGGAAAGCCGTCGCGCTTCGATTTCTGCCGTACAGCGCAAGTTGAAGATCGGCTATAACCGCGCAGCGCGCATGATCGAAGCGATGGAAATGGCAGGGGTCGTGACCTCCATGAATACCAACGGTTCGCGCGAAGTCCTGGCCCCCGGGCCGGTGCGCGACTGATTTTTATCACCCCGTATTGCGGCGACGGCGTGCACGCCACGCTGTCGCATCATCATCGACTTCAAAGAGGAATCCCATGCGCCTTATCCGCATGCTGTTGGCCACTGCACTGACCTTCTCCATGATCCCCGCCCATGCCGACAGCAAGGACGTGGCGCGCCTGACCCAGTTGCTGGAGAAATCCCAGACCCTGACCGCCCGCTTCTCGCAGCTGACGCTGGACGGTGGCGGTACCCAGTTGCAGGAAACCACCGGCGAAATGGCCCTGCAGCGCCCCGGCTTGTTCAACTGGCATACCGATGCGCCACAGGAGCAGTTGATGGTCTCGGACGGCAAGAAAGTCTCGCTGTGGGACCCTGATCTGGAGCAGGTCACGATCAAGAAGCTCGATCAGCGCCTGACTCAGACTCCAGCCTTGCTGCTGTCCGGTGATGTATCGAAGATCAGCGAAAGCTTCGACATCACCGCGAAAGAGGCGGGTGGCGTGATCGATTTCGTGCTCAAGCCCAAGACCAAGGACACGCTGTTCGACAGCCTGCGTCTGTCGTTCCGCAACGGCATCATCAACGACATGCAGTTGATCGACAGCGTAGGTCAGCGCACCAATATCCTGTTCACCGGGGTCAAGGCCAACGAGTCGATCGCAGCCAGCAAGTTTCAGTTCCAGATTCCCAAGGGTGCTGATGTCATTCAAGAGTAAAAGGGCCGATTTCTGACCATGGACTTGTTCAGCCGCGAACCGATAGCTCAGCCTCTGGCTGCACGTTTGCGTGCTACCAACCTGGATGAGTATGTCGGCCAGGAACACGTGCTTGCCCACGGCAAGCCTCTGCGTGAGGCGCTGGAGCAAGGCGCACTGCACTCGATGATTTTCTGGGGCCCGCCCGGGGTGGGCAAGACCACCCTGGCGAAGCTGCTGGCCAAAGTGTCGGACGCGCACTTCGAGACGGTTTCGGCGGTGCTCGCCGGGGTCAAGGAAATCCGTCAGGCCGTCGAAGTCGCCCGGCAGCAGGCCGGACAGTACGGCAAGCGCACCATCCTGTTCGTCGACGAAGTGCACCGCTTCAACAAGTCACAGCAGGATGCCTTCCTGCCTTATGTCGAGGACGGCACGCTGATCTTTATCGGCGCGACCACCGAAAACCCCTCGTTCGAACTCAACAACGCCTTGTTGTCCCGGGCGCGCGTCTACGTGCTCAAAAGCCTGGACGAGGCGGCGTTACGCAAGCTGGTCAACCGTGCCCTGACCGAAGAGCGCGGGCTGGGCAAGCGGCAACTGGCCTTGAGCGATGAGGGTTTTGCGATGCTGATGTCCGCCGCCGATGGCGACGGTCGGCGCATGCTCAACTTGCTGGAGAACGCCTCGGATCTGGCCGAAGACGGCAGCGAAATCGATGTCGGGCTGCTGCAGAGCCTGTTGGGTGACAGTCGACGCCGCTTCGACAAGGGCGGCGAGGCGTTCTACGACCAGATATCGGCACTGCACAAGTCGATTCGCGGTTCCAATCCCGACGCGGCCCTGTACTGGTTTGCGCGGATGATCGATGGCGGTTGTGATCCGCTATATCTGGCGCGCCGCGTGGTGCGCATGGCCAGTGAAGATATCGGCAATGCCGATCCTCGTGCGCTGCCGTTGTGCATGTCCGCTTGGGATGTGCAGGAGCGCCTTGGCAGTCCCGAGGGCGAGCTGGCGGTCGCGCAGGCTATTGTCTATCTCGCCTGTGCGCCAAAAAGCAACGCGGTCTACATGGCGTTCAAGGCGGCTATGCGCGAAGCAGGTGAGCACGGTTCGCTGGAGGTTCCGCTGCACTTGCGCAATGCGCCTACCAAGCTGATGAAGCAGCTAGGTTATGGCGAAGAATATCGCTATGCCCATGATGAGCCCGATGCTTATGCAGCTGGCGAAGACTACTTTCCGGACGAGCTGGAGCCACGGCAGTATTACCAGCCTGTGCCTCGCGGTCTGGAGCTCAAGATCGGTGAAAAGCTCAGGCATCTGAACGCATTGGACAATGCCAGCCCTCGCAAGCGGAGAAAGTGATGATTCAGACTATTCTTGCGGTGTCGATTGCCGGGATCGCTGGTACATTATTGCGCTTTGCGACAGGCACCTGGGTCAGCGCCAACTGGCCTCGTTATTTTTATGCGGCGACGCTGGCGGTCAACATCGTCGGGTGCCTGATCATCGGTGTACTGTACGGACTGTTCCTGCTGCGTCCGGAAGTGCCCATCGAAATTCGTGCCGGCTTGCTTGTCGGCTTTGTAGGCGGTCTGACGACCTTTTCATCCTTTTCACTGGATACGCTGCGCCTGCTGGAAAGCGGGCAGGTACCGCTGGCCCTCGGCTATGCCGGTATCAGTGTATTCGGCGGGCTGCTCGCAACCTGGGCTGGCCTGTCCCTGACCAGACTTTGATAGACGAGAGAACGATATGCTCGATTCCAAACTGTTACGTACTCAACTTCAGGACGTAGCGGATCGCCTGGCTTCCCGTGGTTTCACGCTGGATGTGGCGCGCATTGAATCGCTGGAATCCCAGCGCAAGGTAGTGCAGACCCGCACCGAACAGCTGCAGGCCGAGCGCAATGCACGTTCCAAATCCATTGGTCAGGCCAAGCAGCGCGGCGAAGATATTGCGCCGTTGATGGCTGATGTCGAGCGCATGGGCAATGAGCTGAGCGAAGGCAAGGTCGAGCTGGATGGCATTCAGGCCGAACTGGATGCGCTGGTGCTGAGCATTCCGAACCTGCCCCACGAGTCCGTGCCGGTCGGTGCCGACGAAGAAGGCAACGTCGAAGTACGTCGCTGGGGTACGCCGACGTCATTTGATTTCGAGGTCAAGGATCACGTTGCGCTGGGCGAGAAGTTCGGCTGGCTGGATTTCGAGACCGCAGCCAAGCTGTCCGGCGCGCGCTTTGCGCTGCTGCGTGGCCCGATCGCGCGCCTGCACCGTGCCCTGGCACAGTTCATGATCAATCTGCACATCAACGAGCACGGCTACGAAGAGACTTACACTCCGTATCTGGTGCAGGCACCAGCGTTGCAGGGCACAGGTCAGTTACCCAAGTTCGAGGAAGACCTGTTCAAGATCTCCCGCGAAGGCGAGGCCGATCTGTACCTGATCCCGACTGCCGAAGTGTCGCTGACCAATATCGTGTCGGGTGAAATTCTCGATGCCAAACAGCTGCCTCTCAAGTTTGTTGCCCATACCCCTTGCTTCCGCAGTGAAGCGGGCGCGTCCGGGCGTGATACCCGCGGCATGATTCGCCAGCACCAGTTCGACAAGGTCGAGATGGTCCAGATCGTTGCGCCTGATGACTCCATGGCCGCGCTCGAGTCGCTGACCGGCAACGCCGAACGTGTCCTGCAACTGCTTGAACTGCCTTATCGCACGCTGGCGCTGTGCACCGGCGATATGGGTTTCAGTGCGGTGAAGACTTACGACCTGGAAGTCTGGATTCCGAGTCAGGACAAATATCGCGAAATCTCTTCCTGCTCCAACTGCGGTGATTTCCAGGCGCGCCGCATGCAGGCGCGCTGGCGTAACCCTGAAACCGGCAAGCCGGAGCTGGTCCACACCCTCAACGGGTCGGGCCTGGCGGTAGGCCGCACACTGGTGGCAGTGCTGGAGAACTATCAGCAGGCGGACGGTTCGATTCGTGTGCCTGAGGTGCTCAAGCCGTACATGGGCGGCCTTGAGGTCATCGGTTAAATGGAATTTCTGCCGCTGTTCCATAACCTTCGTGGCAGCCGGGTGCTGGTGGTTGGCGGCGGTGAAATTGCCCTGCGCAAATCACGCCTGATTGCCGACGCCGGTGCAGTGCTGCGTGTGGTTGCGCCGGAAATCGAGGCGCAACTGAGCGAGCTGGTTGCCCAGAGCGGCGGTGAGAGGATCCTGCGCGGCTACAGCGAATGCGACCTCGATGGTTGCGTGCTGATCATCGCTGCGACGGATGATGAGCCGCTCAACGCGCAGGTGTCCCGCGATGCCCGCTTGCGTTGCGTTCCGGTCAACGTAGTCGACGCCCCGGCGTTGTGTACGGTGATCTTTCCGGCCATCGTCGACCGCTCGCCGCTGGTGATCGCCGTGTCCAGTGGCGGCGATGCTCCGGTGCTGGCACGTTTGATTCGCGCCAAGCTGGAAACCTGGATTCCCTCCAGCTACGGGCAGCTCGCCGGACTGGCTGCGCGCTTTCGCAATCAGGTCAAAGGCCTGTTTCCGAATGTGCAGCAGCGCCGAGCGTTCTGGGAAGATGTTTTTCAGGGCGCCATTGCCGACCGCCAGCTGGCCGGGCAGGGTGCTGAAGCCGAACGTATGCTGATCGCCAAGATTGCTGGCGAGCCGCCTTCTGAGACCGGTGAGGTCTATCTGGTCGGTGCGGGTCCAGGTGATCCGGATTTGCTGACTTTCCGGGCCTTGCGCCTGATGCAGCAAGCGGATGTGGTGCTGTATGACCGCCTGGTCGCGCCAACGATTCTTGACCTGTGCCGTCGTGATGCCGAGCGTGTCTACGTTGGCAAGCGCCGTGCGGAGCATGCCGTTCCGCAGGAACAGATCAACCAGCAACTGGTTGCACTGGCAAAGCAGGGCAAGCGAGTGGTGCGTCTGAAGGGCGGTGATCCGTTCATCTTCGGCCGTGGCGGCGAGGAAATCGAAGAACTGGCGGCGCATGGCATACCGTTCCAGGTAGTGCCCGGCATCACCGCTGCCAGCGGTTGCGCAGCATATGCGGGTATACCGTTGACGCACCGTGATCATGCGCAATCGGTGCGTTTCATCACCGGTCACTTGAAAAACGGTACGACAGATTTGCCCTGGTCAGATCTGGTAGCGCCTGCGCAAACACTGGTGTTTTACATGGGGCTGATCGGTTTGCCGGTTATCTGTGAGCAGTTGATCCGGCACGGTCGCTCTGCCGACACGCCTGCTGCACTGGTCGAGCAGGGCACCACCGTCAATCAGCGTGTGTTCACGGGTACCTTGGCAAACCTGCCGCAACTGGTCGCCGAGCATGATGTGCATGCGCCGACGCTGGTGATCATCGGTGAGGTGGTCAAGTTGCGTGAAAAGCTGGCGTGGTTCGAGGGCGCTCAGGCGACTCTCTGATGTCAATGGTGGGTAGCCCGTCCGGGCTATCCACCACTTCTTCCCATACGTCAGTTGTTCCAGACACCTTCACCGGACAGTCGCTCACGGTCGTGATCTGCCTGCAGATCGAGTGCGGGCCCCTTCGGTATGATGCCGGTCGGGTTGATGGTGCGATGGCTCCCGTAGTAATGCCCTTTGATGTGTTCGAAACTTACCGTCTCTGCGATACCCGGCCACTGATACAGCTCGCGTAGCCAGTTGCTGAGATTGGGGTAATCCGCGATGCGCCGCAGGTTGCATTTGAAGTGGCTGTAATACACCGCATCGAAGCGCACGATGGTAGTGAACAGGCGTATGTCGGCTTCGGTGAGGTGTTTGCCTGTCAGGTAACGCTTTTCGCCGAGCAGATTTTCCAGCACATCCAGTTCAGCGAACACATCGTCGAACGCCTCCTCATACGCGCCCTGCGAGGTGGCGAAACCAGCCCGGTACACGCCGTTGTTGACCTTCGGGTAGATCTGCTCGTTGAGCTCGTCAATGCTCGCGCGTAGCGCTTGCGGGTAGAAATCCAGCGTATTGCCGGTCAGCTCGTCGAATGCAGAATTGAACATGCGGATGATTTCCGCAGATTCGTTGCTGACGATGCATTGCTGCTGCTTGTCCCACAGCACCGGCACGGTGACACGGCCGGTGTATCGAGGATCGTCGGCGGTATAGCGCTGGTGAAGGAACTGCAGGTCATCCAGGGCATCGCCGCTGGAGCCTTTCTGCTGATCGAAGGTCCAGCCGTCTTCCAGCATCAGCCAGCTGACTACCGATACATCGATCAGGCCTTCCAGGCCCTTGAGCTTGCGCAAAATAAGCGTGCGGTGTGCCCACGGGCAAGCCAGAGACACGTACAGGTGATAGCGGCCCGCCTGCGCAGCAAACCCGCCTGCACCCGACGGTCCAGGCTGTCCATCGGGCGTGACCCAATTGCGTCGCTGCGCATTTTCGCGCTGAAATGCGCCATCTTTGCTGCTTTCGTACCACTGGTCTTGCCAGTGTCCTTCGACCAGAAGGCCCATGTCTGACTCCCATTTCCAGGTGATAGAGCTTGGAGGTCAGCGCGGGTGCATCGGTTCGACTGGATTACGGCCTTTCATTGTCGAAAGGCCGAAGCGTCACAGATTGATGTCGCGGCGATCCCAGAATACCTGCGCCTGGGCGAAGGCCTCGTCACGATCGACGCCCAGGCCGCGCAGGGCGAGCGCCATGGTCGATATCAATGCCAGTTGCGGGTAACTGTCTTCGATTTCTCCTCGCCACAAGGCCAGCAGTTGCTGCGGGTCGAGTGTCGCCGGTTTTACATGGCGACGCGGTGAGAGCGCTGGCCATTCTTCATCCCACGGCTGACCGCCGGTGGTGCCGTACAGGTGGCTGATGGTGTCGGGGTTGATCTCGATTTCGCCGCCATCACCCTTGACGACGATGGCGTTGTCGCCGAGCAGGCTGCTGGCATCGCGATGCACGCTTTGATAGCCCGGGTGAAAAATGCTTTGCAGACCGCAACGCGCCTGCAGCGGATTGAGAATGCGTGCCAGCGAATGAATGGGCGAGCGTAGTCCAAGCGTGTTGCGCAGGTCGATCATGCGTTGCAACTGCGGTGCCCAGTCGGCGAGCGGAATGAATGCCAGCCGGTCTTGCTCGAGCGAAGTCTTGACCGCTGACCAGTTGCGGCACAGAGGGATTTTCAGCAGATCGAGCAACTGCTCGGTGTACAGACGCCCTGCGGTATGCGCGCCGCCGCCGTGCAGGAGGATCCTGACGCCGTTTTGCGCCAGGCATTTGGCTGCCAGCAGGTACCACGGCAGGTGACGCTTTTTTCCGGCGTAGGTCGGCCAGTCGATGTCGATCTGCATGTCGGGAGCGTGCAGACGTTCACGCACCGCTTCGGTAAACCCCGCCAGCTCCTCGGGGCTTTCTTCCTTGTGACGCAGCAGCATCAGAAAAGCGCCAAGTTGAGTGTCCTCGACTTTTTCATCGAGCAGCATGCCCATGGCTTCCCGTGCTTCCTCGCGAGTCAGGTTGCGCGCGCCACGTTTGCCTTTGCCCAGAATGCGAACGAACGTCGCAAAGGGATGTTCTTCAGGTGTTTCAGTGATAAGCGCAGCGTAATCATTCATATGCAATTGGTCGGTTTGGGCAGGCCCGCCAGCTTGGCGGCGAGTTTGGCGGGAGTGCCGTTGAACAGGCGATTGAGGTGCATGCTGTTGCCTTTTTCTGCACCCAGCTTCAGCGCGGTGTATTTGATCAGCGGCCGTGTTGCGGGCGAAAGCTGGAACTCGGCGTAAAAACCTCGCAGCAGCTCAAGGATTTCAAGGTGCTCGGCACTCAACTCGATACCTTCCTCGGCGGACAAGGCGTGGGCGACGTCCAGCGACCAGTCGCTGAGGTCTTGCAGAAAACCATCCTTGTCCAGTTCGATGCTGCGCCCGTCAATGTTCAACTGTTTCATAACCAGGTATTGACCTTGTCGAAGCGCAGCGACAGTTCCACGAACGCCGGGTAGTCGATGCTGCTGACTCCGGCAGGGAGGGGCAGATTGCGTGCGCTGAGGTCTTCGTCGAGGGCGAACAGTTGCGATGAGTCGACCGACGACTGAAGGGCTTTGAGCTGCGCACTGGATGGCATCAGCGCATAGGTGGCATCGCCACAGAGCAGTACGCCATCATCGTTGCCCAGCAAGCGCAGGCAACTGTCCAGCCGGGTGTCGGCAAACGGCGAGTGAGAGAGAACGTGCAAAGTAGCCATCAGATCGTGATTACCTCGTCATACCGGTCAAAAAGTGCTGACAATTCTGCGCGCGTAGTCAATTGGCTCAGCTCTTCGCTCAATGCTCCGGGGGAGATGCCGCGCTCGGCCAGGCTTTGTCCGCAGACGTAAAGGTCTTCGACACCGAACATCGGCAGGGCTTTCAGGTTTGCGGTCAGGTCTTTCTGTTGCAGGGCGTCGGGCGACTGCTGTGGCAACAACTGAAAAACCCCGTCGTCCAGAAACAGCAGGCCTACCAACAGATCGAATGCTCCGCCCGCCAGTACGATATCCAGCGCTTCGCGGGCACCGGGACCGGACCACGGCGACTGACGGCTGACAACCAATAGTGATCTGGGCATCTCATGGCCCTCCGAAGCAGATCAGGCGATCAGCCGATTGCACAGCATCGTGCAGCTGGCCCAGCCCGGACAATTCCCACGGCTCGCGCAGGTTTGCCGCCGGCCGCTGATAACGCTCGGCCTCTTGCGTGTCGAGCACACCGCGACGCAACGCCGCGGCAATGCACACCACGCCGTCCAGCTTGTGCTCGACGATGAAGTCACGCCACTGCAGTGCCATATCCTGCTCGTCCTGCGGCGTCACGACGTTGGCCGACGCGCTATGTACGCCTTCCTGATAGAAGAACAACCGGACAATTTCGTGCCCGCCTGCCAGCACCGCCCTGGCGAACTGCAAGGCTCGCCGAGAGGAGGGCGCATGCGCGGCGGAAAAAAGGGAGATGGCGAATTTCATGATCGGCTCTGCCAACAAAACATGCGCAATGATAAAGAATTCAAGGGCAGGCGTGTGAGTTTGGCGCGTGTTGACCTGCAAGCGCTGGGCCGGGATGCAATAGTTCGCGCCCTAATTGATGTCCATAAGGCATCAATCGATGAAAACATAGCACTTATCGTTTCAAAGTGTGTCCGGCAGACTCCCCCATCACAAGCGCTTACAACACTCTAATAAGATCGCTGGAGAACACTGATGCACGGCTCATCCCCATTACGAAAAGAATCCTCCCGGTCGAAGGCAGGCGCGGTATTTCGGGTCACCTCCGGTAATTTCCTCGAGCAATTCGACTTCTTCCTGTTCGGCTTTTACGCCACCCAGATCGCCTCCGCCTTTTTCCCGGCCAGCAGTGAGTTCGCTTCGCTGATGATGACCTTCGCGGTCTTCGGTGCTGGCTTCCTGATGCGTCCGTTGGGTGCCGTGATTCTGGGCGCTTACATTGATGACGTGGGCCGCCGTAAAGGCTTGATTGTGACCCTGTCGATCATGGCCAGTGGCACGTTGCTGATTGTTCTGGTGCCCGGTTACGCAAGCATCGGCTTGTGGGCACCGGCCCTGGTATTGGTCGGCCGCTTGCTGCAAGGCTTTTCTGCCGGCGCGGAACTGGGCGGGGTGTCCGTGTATCTGGCAGAGATGGCGACACCCGGCCGCAAGGGCTTCTATACCAGTTGGCAGTCGGGCAGTCAGCAGGTGGCAATCGTTGTCGCCGCTGCACTGGGCTACGGCTTGAACCAATGGATGGCACCTGCTGCTGTCGCCGATTGGGGCTGGAGAATTCCGTTCGCCATCGGCTGCCTGATCATCCCGTTCATTTTCCTGCTGCGCCGCAGCCTGCAGGAAACAGAGGAGTTCGCCACTCGCTCTCATCGTCCGACCATGCGACAGGTGTTCGCGACGCTGCTGCAAAACTGGCGTGTGGTGATTGCCGGAATGCTGATGGTGGCGATGACCACTACCACCTTTTATCTGATCACCATCTACGCACCGACATTCGGCAAAACCGTACTCAACCTGAGTACCTCCGATGCGCTTCTGGTGACCTTGCTGGTCGGTGTCTCCAACTTTATCTGGCTGCCTGTCGGCGGCATGTTGAGCGACCGTTTCGGGCGCAAGCCGCTGTTGGTTGCGATGACGCTACTGACCATCGTCAGTGCGTACCCGGCGCTGTCTTTCCTCGCTCTGGCGCCCAGCTTCGGCCATATGCTGGAAGTGCTGTTGTGGTTCTCGTTTCTCTACGGCTTGTATAACGGCGCGATGATCCCGGCGCTGACCGAAATCATGCCAGTAGAGGTGCGTGTTGCCGGTTTTTCGCTGGCCTACAGCCTGGCGACGGCGGTTTTTGGTGGTTTCACTCCAGCGATTTCGACCTGGTTGATCCACCTCACCGGCGACAAGGCTGCACCTGCTTACTGGATGACATTTGCTGCAGCCTGTGCGCTGGGTGCCACATTGGTGCTCTACCGGCACATCTCGACCCGCCCGCAACTGGCTGTTTAATCAAGGAAAATCATTATGAAATCGTTATACAAACATCAATTGGCCGCGCTTTTTCTCGGCTGTATCGCGGTCAGTGCGGCGGCGCAGGCTGAACAGCTCAAGGTTATGACCTCCGGCGGCTTTACGGCTGCGTACAAACTGCTCGGACCGCAATACGCGGCGTCTTCCGGGGACTCGCTGGACACCATTCTCGGCCCATCGATGGGCAAGGCGCCCGAGGCCATCCCGAATCGTCTGGCCCGTGGCGAGCACGCCGATGTGGTGATCATGGTCGGCTATGCGCTGGATGATCTGATCAAGCAAGGTAAGGTAGACCCGGCATCGCGGGTCGAACTGGCTGACTCGCGGATCGGGATGGTGGTGAAGGAGGGTGCGGCCAAGCCGGCGATCGGCACCGACAGTGAGCTCAAGGCCACCTTGCTCAAGGCCAGGTCGGTGGCTTACTCCGACAGCGCCAGTGGCGTGTACATCGAAAAAGAGCTTTTCAAAAAGCTCGGTATCGAGAAGGAGCTCGCGCCGAAGGGCAAGATGATCGAGCGCATCCCGGTCGCTTCGGTGGTTGCCAAGGGTGACTACGAGGTGGGCTTTCAACAGGTTGCCGAGTTGCTGCCGATTCCCGGCGTGACGTTCGTGGCGAAGATCCCGGAAGACGTTCAGTCGGTTACCCGTTATGCCGCGGGCATCCCGGTCAATGCCGAGCATCCGAAAGAGGCGAAGGCCTTGCTGGATTACCTGGCCTCCCCGAAAGCCCAGGCTACAGTGCAGTCTACCGGTCTGGATTCAGTTCCCCGCTGAGCGTGAAGGCATTTTCCTGACCAGTTGTTCCAACTCGAGGGCTGCCGGTGTCAAGGTCCTGCCACGACGCTTGAGCAGCCCTACATTGCGAATCACCTCGGGCGCAACCAATGGCACGCTCACCAGAAACGGGTGAGCGGTCATCGGCATGGCGATCGACGGCACCGCAGCCACGCCAAGCCCGGCTTCCACCAGTCCGATCATGGTCGTGACATGGCGGGTTTCGCAGATGCTTTCCTTGTGCGGGCGCGACGGTGCCAGCGCCTGATCCAGCACCAGACGATTACCCGAGGTGATGTCCAGGCCGATGTAGTCGTGGCGGTACATCTCTTCCCAACTGACGCTGTCGCACGTTGCCAGCGGGTGATCCCGCCTGCAGGCCATCACGTAGCGTTCCTGCAGCAGCAGCTCGAAATCCACCTCCGGCGCCAGATTGCCGCTGAAACTCACCCCGAAATCGGCTTCGCCCAGGGCAACCGCGCTGTTGACCTCATTGGCGCTGGCGTCCATGACCCGAATTCTGATTTTCGGAAACAGCCGGTGAAAGGCGCTGATGACCTGCGGCATGAAGTAATAGGCGGCTGAAGGCACGCAGGCAATCGTCACGCTGCCCATTCGCGTGGAGCCGACGCCTTCGATGGTCATCAACGCGCTGTCCAGATCATCCAGAATACGCTCGACCTGAGGCAGAAATGCGCGGCCGACCGTGGTCAGGCTGACCCTGCGGGTGGTCCGCTCGAACAGCTTCACATTCAGCGCAGACTCGAGCTTTTCTATCCTCCGGCTGAGCGCAGGCTGGGTGATCTGCACGGTTTCAGCGGCTTTGCGGAAGCTGCCATTCTCGACCACGGCACGAAATGCCTGGAGGTCGTTGAGGTCGAAATTGATGGGCATTTGAAGGTCGATCTATTAATACGGGATGCGCATCAATATATCAGACGGCGCGGGCCGAGCCGCCAGGCCTGCCGTCAGATCGTCAATGTCTTCGCAAGCGCAATCGCGTTGGGTATATCCAGCTGGCTGGAGGCAAATGATTTGATCAACAGCGATTTTGGCAGAGCCCAGTCCCACTTTTCGCGGATCAGATTTTTCACATCTTTCAACAGGGGTTCCACATCGGTCGCATCCAGCTCTGCAATTCTGGCCAGTGCTGCCAGCACACTTTCCTGAGAAGCGCTGATTTCCAGTACCAACCCCGAAGCTGTGCACATGACCCCAGCCTGGTTGAGCAGCAGGCACAGCGCATCATTGGTGTAGTCGCCCGCCCAGGTCAGCAGGTAGCTGCTTGAGGTCGAACCCGTCAGGCGCTGGTCAGCCAGCCCCAGCCGGTGAAAGGTCTGGCGCGCTTCCGCCAGCAGGGCTTGTGCATTGGCATCAAGGAACGGGCAGGGTGTGACCTCCGTCAGTACCGCGCGCATTTCTTCACGCACCCGGTCATGGATCTTGGCGCCCAGCCCGTCGAATACCGGAGGTTCGCCGCCACGTGCGCGTATGACCGCAATGACTTTCTTTTCCAGGTCTACATCCATGACCTGCCAGCGTTTGCCTGCGAAGATGATGCGTTGCCCCAGGGTCAGCGGGCGACTGACAGGAATGGAACCCAACGGCTTGCCATCGCGAAGCAGTCTGAATTCCTCATCGCTGCTGAATGCACTGTAAAACTCATAGTGGTTGACCAGTTTTTCACCGATCTCGCCAGGCAATAGCAGGCCAGAGCTGTCCTGGACGATCAGTTTCTTTTCACCCAGCGCCTTGAGAAGGGCCATGAAGTCGGTTTTATCAACGGCTGCAAATGTTCCGCTCGCGAGCAGCTCATTCCACAGCTGCGAGGCATGTGCACCACCTTGCTGTGCAATCGTCGACAGGCATTGCTGAACCAGCGTCGAGGCGTGCAGGCCGTTGGCTCTCGGAGGTTCGAACCACTTCTCGATCAACAATCGAATCATGGCGATCGTCTGCACCAGGTTTTGCCGGAGCTGATCCGAGAGGTCCGAATCAGGTGTCAGGGTGTCTTCCTGGCAATAGGCGCGAAGTGTGGCAGGCTCACCTGCGCGACGTCCGGAGCGACCCAGTCGCTGGCGTAGGCTGGCCACTGATGGCGGAGGGCCGATCTGCGCAACTGCTTTGATGTTGCCGATATCGATGCCAAGTTCGAGGGTCGTGGTGCAGACGGCCGAGGCGGGCGGGCTACCCGCTTTCAGTGCTCGCTCCGTATCTTCACGCAAGTCTCGGGACAAGCTTCCGTGGTGAGGCAGGAACTCGTTCGGCAAACCGTCGTTTTCGCACAAGTGCCGCAGCCGGTCGGCGTACCATTCAACCTTGTCGCGGCTGTTGGGAAAGATCAGGTTGTTACTGCCACGCAACACCTTGTACATATGCGCGGCTATGGCGTGCCTGGTCCCGGAGACATCCTCTTCCTGCTCTTCGTCCTGATCATCGTTGCCATCGTCTTTTGTCACGACCATCTGCAGGTTTGCTGTCAGTTTCTTCATCGGCAGCATGGTGTAACCGCGTACCTGAACCTGAAGGTCCTGGCCCGAGGCTTGAGAAATGATTTCGTCCATGCGTCGGCCTTGCCCCGGACGCAGGAACTCGCGGGCGAGTGCCATCTCGCCCAGGGTCGCAGACAGGCCTACGCGTGGCAGTTTTTTGCCGACAACCGTTTCTACGCGGTGCATCAGGGACTGCAATTGTTTACCGCGCTCGCTGCCGATGAACGCGTGTAATTCGTCGATGACGATATAGCGAAGGGGCTGAAAGAGCCCCGCAAGCGCTGAGCCCCGGTTCACGAACAGGGCTTCCAGCGATTCTGGGGTTATGAGCAGGATCCCTCTGGGCGATTTCAGAAAGCGGTGCTTCCTGCTTGCCGAAACGTCCCCGTGCCAGCCGACCACCGGGATTTCCAGGCGCTCGCAAAGACGTGTCAGCCTGTCCCACTGATCATTGATCAAGGCCTTGAGCGGGCTGATATAGAGCACAGCGCCTGGCGCATCGGTATCGTTGAGCAAATGGGTCAGAATGGGCAGAAACGCCGCCTCGGTCTTGCCCGCTGCGGTGGAGGCCGCAATGATGACGTCGCGATCAGCGTCGATCAGCGCAGGTATGGCCCATTCCTGAGCATCCCTGAGCGATGTCCAGCCTTGCGACCACACCCATTGTTGTACATCGGGGTGAAGCCGTTCGAACGCGGATGAGTCAGAGCTTGAAGCTTGTGAGTTCATCATCGGTCTCTACAGTGAAATCACTTTTGCCGCCGTCATCCCTGGCAATGTCAATGGCGCCCAAAAGGTCTCTCCAGTCGGCCTCAGGGTTTTGCTCAAGAACCGCCAGCAGGTTGATGAACGCGGTGATGGTGGTGCGTGGCGTTCGAAAGTAAGCTTCGCCCAGACGCTGGCCGCAGTGCTCGATGAAGGCCGGGATGGCCTCTTCCGGAAGCAGGTAATGTTCCGCATCGCCGTAGGCATAAACATTACGCAGGTTCAGCAGCAGGACATAGAAGTCCTCCGGGGTCAGGCTGGTCAGCCGAATGACAGGGCCGGAAAGGTCGACGTAGCCGGCCTTGGCAAAGGTGTTTTCTGCCAAGCGCGACTGTAAAGCCGGGTAGCTGTAGAGGCCGCGGCGAGTGTCCATCAGGAATTCCGGCGTGCCGCCCAGAACGAAGCCCAGTCCGTCAGTCGACCCTTGCAGTGAGTCATTGAGGATGCGCAGGATCTGTTCGTAGTTCGCATTGCGAGCCTGCGTGTTGGCAAGCTTGTAGAGGTTGACCAGTTCGTCCAGGCACACCATAAGCCCGCCGAAGCCTGCCAGACGCACAAATCGGGAAAGCAGTTTGAGCTGATCGTAAACGGACGCGTCGTCAACGATGCTTCTGACCCCAAGGGCCGCTCGTGCATCCGTCCTGGTGGTGAACTCCCCGCGAAGCCAGCGTATTGCATCGGCTTTCAGCTGTTCGTTGCCTTCGTTAAAGCCACGGCAGTAAGCGGCTATGACTTCGGCAAAGTCATAGCCGTTGACCATTTCGGTAAGTTCGGCGAGGTTCTGGCGTATGACGGTCTCGCTGTCTACGCCTTTGCTGCTCGCGTGGGTTCTGGCCTGGGAAATAAACTTTTCGACGATACCCTGAAGCGCGCCGCCGTCCGGCTTGGTGCGTGTAGACATGTTCTTGGCAAGCTCGGCGTACAGGGAGCGCGCCTGACCGCCTGAGGCGTGCAGGCGTCGATCGGGGTTCAGATCAGCGTGCATCGTCACCAGCTTGCGTTCCATCGCAATGCCTCTGACCAGATTGAGGAAGAAGGTCTTGCCCGCGCCATACTCGCCGACCACGATACGAAAGGCAGAACCGCCTTCGGCCAGCCGGTCGACATCCTTGATAAGAGCTGCCAGCTCACCCGCCCGTCCGACCTGGATCAAGTGCTGCCCGACACGAGGAACGACACCTGCGCGCAGTGATTGAATGACCGCATCGCGATCCTTGGCTCGTATCTTGTTCATAGGGCAAGCTCGCTTAAAATATCCGGGTTGATTTCGATAGGGTCATCGCCCTCGGAAACCGGCATGTCGAACAATTCGAATGCCATATCGTTGATTTGCTCCAGTGCACCGTCGAGCATCAACGCCATACCTGCCGTCGCGATTTCCAGCTCTCGTCGACTCCATTGGTTGCGCGAGACCAGCAGGCGCAGAAACGCAGAGTGCCCCGCATCCAGTTCATGGAGATGGGCGCCAGTGTCTGGGGTGTCTTGTGAAGCATCGTCTTCGGCTATCTGCGTGTGGTCCTGCTGTTCGTCTTCCTGATCGTTGCGAAAAACATCAGCCAGCAGCGCCGACACCTCTGCCGTTTCGCGTCGCAACTGGGCAACCCTGCCCATGTCCAGCACGATTCCGGAGCCTGGCTTCTTGTCGGGGCCTGTTGCTGTAGTGGCTGACAGCGCTGTCGAGGCTTGTCCTGTCTGCAAACCGGTCGCAGCACCATGGAGGTTGCTGTAAAGGGCGTGTGGGTCGAGTTGAAGTGCCCTGTAGATCCGCTCAAGCAACCTGACTTTCTCAGGCGTAACCGCTCCGTCAGCGTGGGCAAGGTGAGTCAGGCAACCGACGATGGTCTGCTTTTCCTCCTGATTCAGCGAACCCAGCTTCTTTTTCAGGCTTGCCAGGTTGGGCGGCTGCTGCAGTTGCATCAACAGATACGCCTTGAGACGTGTTCGATGCGCGACACGCAGATGCCCCCATGAGTCGATATGCTGTTCGAGCAGTGCAACGGCATGCTGGCTCGTGCCGCCATCAACCGTTGCCACGCTGCTGGCGAGATCCAGAGTGACGACAGCCACGTTGTAGTCCACTGTCACCCGCGACATGCCTGGGTCGGGCTCGGTCGCGAACAGAACGATGCTGTCCTCAGGCTTGGGCGCACGATTGCCCGCCATTACATCCGGTTCCATTCCTACGTGCATGTCTTCAAGCACTTTTATCAGCGCGATGATCTGGTTGCGTGCCTGGGCGCCGTCAGACTTGAAACGTATGGCCAGTTGATCAAGCGTCATCAGCTTCGTACCCGTCCTGACTTCCGATTGAAGCTGTCGCAGTTCATGCCTGGCGTATTCAGGCCATAGCGACACCGGCAGCAATAGCAGCGCCTCCAATGACTCATGCTTATCGAGATCATCGGCATTGCGGCCCATGTACCGACTGAATGGTGCGAGCACTGAAGCACAGCCCTGCACGAGGACCTGGATTTTCTTGCGGGTGGCGGACGTAATGCTGACGTCTGGCAGATCACCCACCGGTATTTCCGGTACATCGAGGTAGGCGGACGATGGGCGATAGGCGACCCATAGTCGGGTCTTGTTCCTCAGCAGCTTCAGGCCGTCGGGAAACTGCTCTTCATATTCGGCTCTGAACAGGCGCTGAAAGAGATCTGCGCATCTGCCAACAGGTTTGCCACGCGAGATATTCGGATCCGTCAGCGCCCAGGATAAGGCCCAGGATGCGTTCAACGGGTATTTGTCGATGGCCATCTGGCCCAGCGCCACTCGCAGCACGATGGGCATTTCATAGCGGTCGGCCGACTCCATTGGTGGCTCGCGCAAATACATCTGCCCTGAAATGACAGGCATGTTCAGGTATTCGAGAAGCCGCGAAGCCTGGTTATAAAACGAAAGATCCCGATGATAAACAGTCCGCAAACGCTCGATTTCCTCTTTTATCGGGGGAATCTCTTTTCGTGCATCGGGATCAGAAAGGCTGTCGATCAGTAAACGCCGTTCAAGGCCGTGGAAAAACATGAACAGGTAACCACTGCTCGCCTCAGGATCACAACGTCCCCCCGCCAGCCACTGCAGATAGCCCCTGCGCGCGGCAGGTTCAAGATCTTTGTAGGTCGACCAATAGTAGGCCACCCCCGCAACGGGAGGCGTGTCGGAACCGGCCACCGGCAAGGCTGCGTCTATGAAAGAAGGTTCGGATAGTCTGAATTCGGGGTTTTGCGTGCCTGTGTAGATCATGCCGCCGGGCAAGGTGATATCGGCCACGGTGAGCGGCTCCCCTGGACGCAGCCATTTGGCTTTCGCCGGGCGATCAGGTGCCTTGGGGATGCTGAACGAGTTGGCGCCGGGTGAGTCCTGCCGGATGGTAAAGAACTCGGATTCACGCTCTGGATGGCGCATCTGCGGGGTGAAGGGCGAGGGTGCCTGTTCCGACGGCGTATCCGCCCGGGGTTGCGTACCTCCAACCAGGTTGGGAGACGGTCTGCTGAAGCGCGCATAGCGCCCTATGGCCAGGTCGGCGTGGTGCCCATCGGAAACCGTGGTATGGATAGGGTCGGCTAACGGCTGAGTGCCGCCCGTGAGATTGTCTGACGCTCTACTGAAGCGGGCATATCGGCCGATCGCGAGGCGTTCGAGCCCTTCATAGATACGGTCTATTCCCAAGGTGGCTGGCGCTGAATCGTGACCATCAGCCTTGATAGCGCGCCGAATCTCATCCGCATGGGGTTGTGTGCCTCCAACAGGATGGACAAACGTTCTGCTGGGGGGCATTGGGGTCTTCCGTGGTTCATCGGCTGGCAAACTGGCAGTATCCACATTTTGTCAGCGTGGGCCAAGTATGGGCTGATGAGCTTGCGGAGGCATTGGCCAAACCCCAGAAACGACAAAGCCCTGAATAATCAGGGCTTTGCGCTGCCAAATATGGCGGAGGCATAGAGATTCGAACTCTAGGACCTGTTACAGTCGGCAGTTTTCAAGACTGCTGCCTTAAACCACTCGGCCATACCTCCACTTCGTTGCGGGCGCCATAATACCGGAATGAAACAAGCTGTCAAACTCTGTGACTAGCCAGTTGCAGCGCCTCTGTTATGATCTTTGCAACTCAACATTTCAACAGCAAGGAGTTTCGCCATGCGCGAACAGGATTACAGCCTTAAAACCGGCATGCAGGCCGACCAGCTCGAGGTTAGTCGTGTCCTGCGCAATACTTACGGTCTTCTCGCCCTGACACTGGCTTTCAGTGGTGTCATGGCCTTCGTCGCTCAGCAGATGCGCGTCGGCTACCCGAACATTTTCGTGGTGCTGATCGGCTTCTACGGTCTGTTCTTCCTGACCAACAAGCTGCGTGATTCGGTCTGGGGTCTGGTGTCGACCTTCGCCCTGACAGGCTTCATGGGCTTCCTGCTGGGTCCGATCCTAAACCGTTACCTGGGCATGGCCGGTGGTGCTGAAGTGGTCAGCTCCGCCTTCGCTATGACGGCTCTGGTATTCGGTGGCCTGTCAGCCTACGTACTGATTACCCGCAAGGACATGAGCTTCCTCGGCGGTTTCATCACCGCAGGTTTCTTCGTTCTGCTGGGTGCGGTAGTGGCCGGTATGTTCTTCCAGATCAGCGGTCTGCAACTGGCTATCAGCGCGGGCTTCGTGCTGTTCTCGTCGGTGTGCATTCTGTTCCAGACCAGCGCGATCATTCAGGGTGGTGAGCGTAACTACATCATGGCGACGGTCAGCCTGTACGTATCGATCTACAACCTGTTTATCAGCCTGCTGCAGATCTTCGGCATCATGAGCCGCGACGACTGATTTACCAGGCCTGAATATTCAGGCCGCTGCACTTCAAGAAAAGCCCCGACTCGTCGGGGCTTTTTGCGTTTCTGCGGCGAGGAAAAATGTCAGCATTGGCCCATCGCACTGCTGGCGGAGTGCCGTTCCTGGCGGCTGAGTGAGCCGGAGCATTACTCAGAGCATTTGCGGCCAGTCGACCCCGTAAAATTCCTGACCTATCAGTCATATTTATCAAGCTTGTTACAGTCTGTTCAAGCGTTTATCGACTATCTCATCATCACAAAAAATAATATCAGGTGATTCTCCAACGCCTGTAGGCGCTTGCCCATTTAAGGCCACTTGACATCATCGAACAGTGCTGGACACAAGATTTCAGGATGTGTCAGTTT
Source organism: Pseudomonas syringae KCTC 12500 (assembly GCF_000507185.2). Classification (NCBI taxonomy): domain Bacteria; kingdom Pseudomonadati; phylum Pseudomonadota; class Gammaproteobacteria; order Pseudomonadales; family Pseudomonadaceae; genus Pseudomonas; species Pseudomonas syringae. The sequence goes on along the minus strand of NZ_AYTM02000002.1, from coordinate 77,763 downwards.
TGTTACGCAATACGATTTTTATGCTTCACAAGGCGAGTGACCGGACTCTCTCGCTACAGGGGAGAGTCCTGTCGTACCTAACCTGTCAAACAGCAAACAAGGAAGTGTCATGACGAAAGTCAAAGAAAATGCTGCAATTCAACTTTCCGCTGCTACCAGCACCTCTTTCGACCAGATCAATGCGTTCGCGCACCAGTATGACCGTGGCGGCAACCTCACGATCAATGGCAAGCCCTCGTATTCGGTCGATCAGGCCGCTGATTATATTCTTCGCGACGACGCCGCCTGGACGGATCGCGATGGCAACGGCACCATCAACCTCACCTACACGTTCCTGACGGCCAAGCCTGCCGGGTTCGACAATTCGCTGGGGACTTTCAGTGCGTTCAACGCGCAGCAGAAAGCACAGGCGGTATTGTCGATGCAATCCTGGGCAGACGTTGCCAAGGTCAGCTTTACCCAGGCGGCTTCCGGGGGCGACGGGCATATGACCTTCGGCAACTACAGCAACGGCAGTGCGGGCGGGGCAGCTTTTGCCTACCTGCCCAGCGGCAACAGCCGTACCGACGGTCAGTCCTGGTACCTTGTCGATAACAGCTACAAGGTCAACACCACCCCGGACAATGGCAATTACGGTCGTCAGACCCTGACCCATGAAATCGGCCATACCCTGGGCCTGTCTCACCCTGGTGACTACAACGCGGGCGAGGGCAATCCGAGCTACAAGGACGCCACCTACGCAGAAGACACCCGTGGCTATAGCGTCATGAGTTACTGGAGTGAGTCCAACACTGACCAGAACTTCGTCAAGGGCGGCGCTCCGTCGTACTCTTCGGCACCGTTGCTGGATGACATCACCGCCGTTCAGCAGCTCTATGGCGCGAACATGAGCACCCGTGCCGGTGATACGGTCTATGGGTTCAACTCTACTGCCGGGCGCGATTTCTACAGCGCCACGTCCGCCTCTTCCAAGGTGGTGTTCTCGGTGTGGGATGGCGGGGGCAAGGATACCCTCGACTTCTCCGGCTTCACCCAGAACCAGAAGATCAACCTCAATGCCGCCTCGTTCTCGGATGTCGGTGGCATGGTGGGCAACGTTTCGATCGCCAAGGGTGTGGTGGTTGAAAACGCGGTGGGCGGTTCGGGCAATGACCTGTTGATCGGCAATGCTGCCGCCAACGACCTCAAGGGTGGTGCCGGCAACGACATCATCTACGGTGGTGGCGGCGCCGACAGCCTGACCGGTGGTGCAGGTGCCGACATCTTCGTGTTTGGCGCCAGCTCCGACTCCAACCGTGCGGGCCAGGATACGATTCGTGATTTCGTCAGCGGTCAGGACAAGATCGACGTATCGGCCATTTCCACGCTGAGCGCGCTGCAGTTCGTCAACGCGTTCAGCGGCCATGCTGGCGAGGCGATCCTCAACTATAACCAGAGCAGCAATCTGGGCAGTCTGGCGATCGACTTCACGGGGCAGGGTTTGGGGGACTTCCTCGTGGGGACCGTTGGTCAAGCGTTGGCTACTGATATCGTGGTTTAATCTGTAACAATTATGGACGACCCTGCGGTCGTCCATAATCTGGAAAGTACCCCCGTTATGAAGATCAATCACGTTGTTCGAATCGTGCCAGCGACCTTTGCGTTGCTGGTGGGTATTTCTGGAGCAAGCATGGCCATGAGTTTGAAACTGCCCGATCCTGCTGAACTCAGTGGCAAGTGGCGACTTTCTGTTCAGGGAAAGACGAACGAAGCCTGTGAACTGCACCTCAATACCGATGTACCGCAACTGACGGGCGACCTCGCCTGCGCAGTAAAGTGGTTGCACGAAGCACCCACTGGCTGGTTCCCAACTCCGGATGGCCTGGCGTTCACCGACAAGGAAGGCAATCGCCTGATTCACCTCAATAATATGGGGGAGCATGTCTATCAGGCGCGTCTGCCCGGCGGTGAAGTGCTGGTCCTTGGACGACTCGCCGATTAAGCGTTTCACGGACCTGCGCGAGTTGTTTGTCAAAACCCAGGGATGTCACTTCGTCATAAGCAAGACCATCAAGGAACAACCATGAGTGCGTTGCCCCAAAGCGCCCGGCTGCCGCTTTATAAAGCGCTGGCTGACTACAAGAGCGCGTTGATTGGTGTCGGTTGCTTTACTGCGCTGATCAACGTGCTGATGCTCGCCCCATCGATTTACATGCTGCAAGTCTATGACCGCGTACTGACCTCACAGAACCAGACCACTCTGGCCATGCTGACGCTGATGGTGGTCGGGTTTTTTGCGTTTATCGGCTTGCTGGAGATGATCCGCAGCTTTGTGGTGATCCGCATCGGCAGCGAGCTGGAGAAGCGTTTCAATCTGCGCGTCTATCAGGCCGCGTTCGAGAGCAACCTGCACGCCGGACAGCGTCAGGCTGGACAGGCGCTGGGTGACCTGACCTTCATCCGCCAGTTTCTCACCGGGCCGGCGCTGTTCGCGTTCTTCGACGCCCCGTGGTTTCCCATCTACCTGGCGGTGATCTTCCTTTTCGACCCCTGGCTAGGCGTGCTGGCCAGTGTGGGGACGGTGTTGCTGGTCGGACTGGCCTGCCTCAACGAATGGCTGACCCGCAAACCGCTGGCCGAAGCCAGCGGCTACTCGCAGCAGTCTGCGCAATTGGCGACCCGACACCTGCAACAGGCCGAGGCGATCCAGGCGATGGGCATGCTCGAGGTGCTGCGGCGTCGCTGGTTTCATGTGCACGGGCGCTTTCTGGCCTTGCAAAACCGTGCCAGTGATACGGGAGCGGTGATCAGTTCGATCAGCAAGGCCCTGCGCCTGTGCCTGCAGTCGCTGGTGCTTGGCCTGGGCGCACTGCTGGTGATAAATGGAGACATGACCGCAGGCATGATGATCGCCGGCTCGATCCTTATGGGGCGGGTCCTCAGCCCCATCGACCAACTGATCGCAGTCTGGAAGCAATGGAGCTCTGCACGCCTGGCTTACGGGCGCCTGGACCAGCTACTCAAGACCTACGCCGAGCCCGCGCCGCGCATGCCGCTGCCGGCACCGCGCGGTCAGATCAGCGCGGAACAGGTCAGCGCTGCCCCTCCGGGTAAAACGTCGCCGACGATTCAGCAAGTGAGCTTCCAGTTGCAAGCCGGTGAAGTGCTCGGCGTGCTGGGCGCATCCGGCTCCGGAAAATCGACCCTGGCACGCGTGCTGGTTGGTGTCTGGCCAGCGCTGGGCGGCACGGTACGTCTGGACGGGGCCGATATGCATCGCTGGGACCGAGAGGCGCTGGGTCCCTATATTGGCTATCTGCCGCAGGACATCGAGCTGTTCGGCGGCAGCGTGGCAGAAAACATCGCGCGCTTTCGCGAGGGCGACGCGAGCGCGGTGGTTGCTGCCGCGCAACTGGCGGGCGTGCACGAACTGATTCTGCGCCTGCCTCAAGGCTACGACACGCGGCTGGGCGATGATGGCGCCGGCTTGTCCGGCGGTCAGAAACAGCGCGTCGCGTTGGCCCGTGCGCTGTACGGCGACCCGCGACTGGTGGTGCTCGATGAGCCCAACTCCAATCTGGATGCTGCGGGTGAGGCGGCCCTGACTCAGGCGATTGCCGAACTCAAGAGCCGCGGCTGCACCGTTGTGCTCGTCACCCATCGTACGCAGTCGCTGAACCAGACCGATCGCCTGCTGGTGCTGAGCGAAGGTCGCATGCAGGCATTCGGTGCCACGGCTCAGGTGTTGCAGGCCTTGTCCGGGCAGCCATCGTCAGCGCAAGCAGCGCAAGCGCATCCTCAATCGCAATCTCGCCCTGCACCTGCCGGGCTTTCCATGAGCCGTCAGTACGGCACGCAGAACAGGCAGTCCGACGTATGAACAGCCCTATCGACACTCATTACGCCGTGCCGGGCAAGGAGCGCGGCGTGCAGTTCTTCGTTCGCGCCGGCTGGATTCTCATGCTGGCGGGGGCGGGCAGTTTCTTTCTGTGGGCCAGTCTTGCGCCTCTGGATCAGGGCATTGCCGTGCAGGGGACGGTGGTGGTGTCTGGCAAACGCAAGGCCGTGCAGTCGCTGGATGGCGGCGTGGTCAGCAAAATTCTGGTCAGTGAAGGCCAATTGGTGAAAGAGGGCGAACCGCTGTTTCGCCTTGATCAGACTCAGGTCGAAGCTGACGTGCAATCGTTGCGAGCCCAGTATCGAATGGCCTGGGCCAGCCTGGCGCGTTGGCAAAGCGAGCGCGACAACCTTGACGAGGTGCGTTTTCCCGCAGAACTCATTGCCGCCGGGCAGGGGCAAGACCCCGACCCACGGCTGGCGCTGGTGCTTGAAGGGCAGCGGCAGTTGTTCAGCAGCCGACGCCAGGCCCTGGCGCGCGAGCAGTCCGGCCTGCAGGCGAGCATCGAGGGTGCCGGATTGCAGCTCGCCGGCATGCGCCGTGCACGCTCGGATCTGATGGCTCAGGCTGATTCGCTACGCAAGCAACTGAGTAACCTGGAGCCGCTGGCGCAGAACGGGTTCATTCCCGGCAATCGCCTGCTGGAGTTCCAGCGTCAGCTTTCTCAGGTGCAACAGAGCCTGGCGCAAAACGCAGGCGAAACCGGACGTATAGAGCAAAGTATCGTCGAGTCGCGCTTGCGCCTTCAGCAGCAGCGTGAGGAGTACCAGAAAGAGGTGCGCAGCCAATGGGCCGATGCCCAGGTCAAGGCGCTTACCCTTGAGCAGCAACTGACCTCGGCCGGTTTCAGTCTGCAACACAGCGCCATCCTGGCGCCGGCGGATGGCATCGCCGTCAATCTGGGCGTGCACACCGAAGGTGCGGTGGTGCGTGCCGGCGAAACCCTGCTGGAAATCGTCCCACAAGGCACACGGCTTGAAGTTGAAGGGCGGCTGCCAGTGCAACTGATCGACAAGGTCGCTAGCCATTTGCCGGTCGACATTCTGTTTACCGCGTTCAATCAAAGCCGTACGCCGCGGGTTTCCGGCGAGGTGAGCCTGATTTCTGCCGACCAGATGCAGGATGAAAAAACCGGCCAACCGTATTACGTCCTGCGCACCTCGGTGGGCGACGCGGCGCTGGAAAAACTCAACGGGCTGGTGATCAAACCCGGCATGCCCGCTGAAATGTTCGTGCGCACGGGTGAACGCTCGCTGCTCAATTATCTGTTCAAACCTTTGCTGGACCGTGCCGGCTCCGCGTTGACGGAGGAATAGGATGTTTCGCCATCCCCTTAAAGCCGCTTTGCTGACGGCCATTCTGCTGAGCACTGCACCCTTGAGCCAGGCCATGGGCCCGTTTCAGGTCTATGAACTGGCGCTTCGCAATGACCCGGTTTATCTGGGCGCGCTGAAGGAGCGCGACGCGGGTCTGGAAAACCGGGTGATCGGTCGTGCCGGCTTGTTGCCCCGCGTGTCATACAGCTACAACAAGGGGCGCAACGATTCCAAGGCGACCCTCAAAGGCAGCACTCAAGACACCACTGATCATCGCAACTACAACAGCTTTGGTTCGAGCCTGACGGTTCAGCAGCCATTGATCGATTACGAGGCGTACGCCAATTACCGCAAGGGACTGGCCCAGGCGCTGTTTGCCGACGAGACCTTTCGCAGCAAGAGCCAGGAGTTACTGGTGCGGGTGTTGACCCTGTACACCCAGGCACTCTTCGCCCAGGACCAGATCAATATCGCGCGTGCCAAGCAGCAGGCGTTCGAACGCCAGTTCGCGCAGAACCGGCAGATGTTCGAGCAGGGAGAGGGCACGCGCACCGATATTCTCGAAGCGGAGTCGCGCAACGAACTGGCGATTGCCGAGCAGATCGAAGCCAGCGATGAGCAGGACGCGGCCTTGCGCGAGCTGGCGGCGTTGCTGGGCGAGCCGAGTATCGATGTTGCGCAGCTGGAGCCCTTGAGGGACAGCTTTCAGGCGTTGGTCCTGGCGCCGTCCAGCTTTACCGAGTGGCATGCGCTGGCGATGGCCAACAGCCCGATCCTGGCTTCGCAGCGTCAGTCCCTGGAAGTGGCGCGATACGAGGTGGAGCGCAATCGCGCGGGGCATCTGCCGACGGTGAATGCCTACGCAAGTATCCGTCAGAACGAATCGGACAGCGGCAACACCTACAATCAGCGTTACGACACCAACACGATAGGCATCGAGCTCAGTCTTCCGCTGTACGCCGGAGGGGGCACCAGCGCCTCGGTGCGCCAGGCCAACAGCAAGCGCGAGCAGGCTGAATACGAGCTGGAGGGCAAGACCCGCGAAACCCTGATCGAGCTGCGTCGCCAGTTCAACGCCTGTGCGTCAGGGGTGGGCAAGTTACGCGCCTACCAGAAGGCGCTGATCTCGGCGCAGGCATTGGTCGAATCGACCCGCCAGAGCATTCTGGGTGGCGAGCGCATCAGCCTGGATGCCCTCAACGCCGAGCAGCAGCTTTACAGTACTCGTCGCGATCTGGCGAAAGCCCGTTACGACTATTTGATGGCCTGGATCAAGCTGCATTACTACGCCGGCACCTTGCGCGACACCGATCTGGCGCGCATCGACGAGGCTTTCGTGGTGGCGCGCTGATCAGCACTGCCTGGCGAAACGCTGCAGTGAAAAGGCCGAGAGATCCACATCGCTCTCGCCTTCGATACAGCGTTGCGCCAGCGCCAGTCCGAGCCCGGCCGAATGTTTGAAACCGTGGCCGGAACAGGCTGAGACCACCGTCACATTTTTCAGGTGCGGGTGTTCATCGATGATGAAGTGGCAGTCCGGCGTGACCGTGTAAGCGCACACCGAAGACTTGACCACCTTTGGCGTCAGTCCCGCAATCCTGCCCTGCACCTGAGTGCGGAACATTTCCTGTTCTTCCCGCGCGGTAATGGTGCGGTCCAACCGGTCAGCCGCTGACGTCTCGAGGTATTGCTCAGTGGCGACCTTCATGCTGTTTTCACCGGGCAGCGGCGGGAAGCCGTAATTGACATCGGCGTCGCCCGGCCCGTGAATCAGGATGAAGCTTGGCGACGGCGCAGCAAAGGCAGCCTCATGCTGCAACTCGAACCAGAACAGCTTTTGCCGGCACACCCGCAGCAGGTCGCTGAACGGTGCGCCGAGTAAACCGGCCGACCACATGCCCGCGCTGACCACGACCTTGTCGGCGATGATCGAGCCCTTGTCGGTGGTGATTTGTACCTGATCGCCATGCGCCTGCAATTGCGTGACCGTCTCGTGGGTCAGCAAACGTGCGCCGTGTTGTCTTGCCAGCTTGAGCTGTACGGCGATGCAGCGCTCGGGCCGAACGAATCCGCCCTCTGGTTCGAAATAGCCGATGGCGCTATCCAGCACAGGAGCGAACTGAGGGAAGCGCTCGCGAATCGCTGCGGCCGCCAATACCTCGTGCCTCACCCCATAAGCGCGGGCCAGCGCGATGGTCTGATGGGTGAAGTCGTTGACGTCCTCTGGATCGTAAGCGGGGCTTGAAGTCATCACCAGCACTCCGCACTGCTCGAACAGCGACTCGCCGCTCAATGCTTCAAGTTCGCGCCAGATGCGCTGCGAGCTGCGTACCAGTGGCAGGTATTGCGGACCTTCACCGGCCGACAGCCGCGTGATGCGGGTATCGCCGTGACTGGAGCCTTGTGTGTGCGGAGGGTCGTAGCGGTCGATGCCAATCACATCGACTCCAGCCTTTGCCAGTTGATAGGCAGTGGCTGCACCCATGGCACCCAGGCCGAGTACGGCCACTTTACAACGCTGTTGCATAGGGGAGCCTCGATAAATCGTCTATCTCACTATGGACAGCCTGTCGAATCAACCGCCAAACGTGCATAAGGTTATGTCAGGCGACCTCGTGGGCCATTACGGATGCCATCACACCGGGATTGCAGGCGCCCGTCAAAAATTTACGCTTGCACTGCTCAGGGTTTTTAAGGTCCGAAATCGATGAAAAGTTGTCCACGGAAATCGTGGGTATGTCTGTGGGTAACTTTTTGAAACCCTTGTTACACGTGGCTTACAGCTGTGTGGTTAATTTATGAACAGCCCCTGTTTTGCACTTCTATGGTGCTGCCGTCAGGGTACAAAACCGGTCCGCTATAAGCGACTTCGGGCACAAAAAAGAAATATTTCCAAAAAAAAGCGCGACCCTCATCAGGTCGCGCTGCTGTGTTGTGGATGCTGTGTTGCGGATTTAGCCGATGGCGATTACGCGACAGGCTGATCACTCCATTCGCCATTGACCAGACGACGCAGGCCCAACGGGTTGGCGTTCTGCAATGCAGGTGGCAACTGGCTGTCCGCCAGGTTCTGATAGCACACGGGGCGCAGGAAACGGTCGATGGCCAGGGTGCCCACCGAAGTACCGCGTGCGTCCGAGGTGGCCGGGTACGGGCCGCCGTGAACCATGGCCTCGCAGACCTCGACACCGGTCGGGTAGCCGTTGAACAGAATGCGCCCGACTTTCTCTTCGAGAATCGGTTGCAGCCAGTTGTACTGGCTCAAGTCCGCAGGCTCGCCGATCACCGTCGCAGTCAGCTGACCACGCAAGGCTTGCAGCGCGTCTTTCAACTGCGCATCGTCAGCGACTTCGATCAGCAGCGTGGTCGGGCCGAAGACTTCCTCTTGCAGCAATTGATCACCGTTCAGCAGCAGGCTCACGTCAGCCTTGAACAACTGCGCTTGCGCCTGCTTGCCTTCCTGAGGCTTGCCGGCCAGATGCGTCACGCCAGGATGCGACAGCAGATGTTCCACGCCCTTGCTATAACTGCGCAGGCCACCCGCGTTGAGCATGGTCTGCGGAGCCTGACTGCCCATCTGTTCGGTCAGTTGCTCGATGAATGTCGAGAACGCCGGGGAGCGCAGGCCGATGACCACGCCGGGGTTGGTACAGAACTGACCGGCACCCATGACCACCGAGCCGGCAAGCTCCTTGGCCACGGTTTCACCACGTGCCTGCAAGGCGCCTGGCAGCAGCACGACCGGATTGATACTGGACATCTCGGCAAACACCGGAATGGGTTGTGGACGCTCGGCAGCCATTTTGCACAGCGCGTTGCCACCGTTCAGCGAGCCGGTGAAACCAACCGCCTGGATGGCCGGGTGCTTGACCAGGCCTTCACCGACGCCGTTGCCGAAGATCATGTTGAACACGCCTTTGGGCATCTGCGTACGCTCGGCAGCGCGAATGATTGCGCTGGCCACCAGATCGGCAGTCGCCATGTGACCGCTGTGCGCCTTGAATACTACCGGGCAACCGGCGGCCAGTGCTGCTGCGGTATCACCGCCCGCAGTGGAAAACGCCAGCGGGAAGTTGCTTGCCCCGAACACAGCAACCGGGCCCACGCCGATGCGGTACTGGCGCAGGTCGACGCGTGGCAACGGCTTGCGATCTGGCAACGCCAGGTCGATACGTGCACCGACGAAATCACCGCGGCGCAGGACCTTGGAAAACAGACGCATCTGGCCGCTGGTGCGCCCGCGCTCACCCTGAATACGCGCCTGGGGCAGAGCGGTTTCCTGGCAGACGATAGCGACGAAGTCATCGCCAAGCCCGTCGAGTTCATCAGCAATGGCGTCGAGGAAATCCGCGCGACGGGCCGGGCTCAGCTGACGAAATTCCGGGAATGCAGCCTTGGCAGCCAGTGCCGCGGCGTCGATTTCGCCGTCGGTGGCCTGATGAAAGCTGTAAGGCAGCTCTTCACCCGTGGTGGCATCCAGGCTTTTTTGCAGGCTCTGGCCCAAAGCGCTGCGGCCGCCAGCGATGAAGTTCTGGCCGAGAATGTTAGGCATCGGTATCTCCTGTTGTTTTGAGGTTGGAGGTCGGCAGGGAAGGTATCCGGACCGGCGCTCCTTATGGGTTGCCGAGTTGCTTTACAGATTGTCAGTGATGGGGCGTCTAAAAGCAGGCCAGCCATCATTTTTTCAGTTACCAGTGGGCAGTCATCGTACAACCTGATTCGCCGCCTGTGCAACTGTCGACCTTATTTGCCAGGCCGAGTGCCTTTGCTCTTTATAGTGCATGGGCGCAATCAAGCCTCTATCGTGGCGCGCCTTCATGACCTTTTGAGGTCTTGCAGCGCATCCAGTACCTGACGCAGGGCTTTGCTGACCGGTTTGTCCTGGCGTAAGGCAATTCCCAGCGTGCGAGTCAGCGCTGTTGCCAAGGGCAGCACTTGCAGGCCGCGGCGATGGTGCAGCGCAGCAACGGCCATCCGCGGCACGATGCTGTAGCCCAGGCCTGCAGCGACCATTTCCTTGATCGCTTCAATGCTGCCCAGTTCCATGACCGGTTTTACCCGGATCCCGGCATGCAGGAACCATTCATCGATCAACTGACGCGTGCTGCTGCCGGCTTCGAATACGACCAACGGCTGTGCGCTGAGGCGCTCCTGGGTCATGTGTGCCGGCATCGGTCGCTGGCTGCTGGCGAAAATCGCGACGAACTCATCTTCAAGCAGCGGCGTGATGTGCAGACTGCGGCCAGAGGCGGGCAGGGTGACCAGCGCCAGATCCACGAGGTTTTCTTCGACCGCCTTGAGGATGCCTTCGGTGTTGCCGGTGCTGACGCGCACATCCAGTTCGGGGAAACGCCGACGCAGCGCCTGCAACATGGGCGGCAGCAGATGAATACACGCTGTTGCGCCGGTGCCGATGGCGATTTTTCCTGCAATGCCGCTGGCATGGCTGGACAGCGCCTGCAGGGCGTCTTCGACCACCGCATCGATGCGCGCGATATGCTCCAGCAGTACATTGCCTGCGGAGGTAGGTTTGAGGCGTTTGCCGACCCGTTCGATCAGTTGCAGCTTCAGTTGATCTTCCAGCTGTCGCACCTGCAGGCTGACCGCGGGTTGGGTCAGGTGTAAACACTCCGCCGCCGCAGAAAAACTGCCATGGGCAACGACCAGCGAAAATGTGTGCAGGTGATTGAGGTTCAGCCGACGCATGACAAAGTATTTCTTATGCTGTGGATGACAAATCATAGCTTTTTTAATGTCGTGGTGAGCGGCATCATTGCGGCCATTCACAGACATTCGTACAGAGCCTGGACATGACTTCAACCTTTGACCTGCGTGACGCCCGCGACGATGACATGCCTGCTGTACAGGCGATCTACGCTGACCACGTGCTGCACGGGATTTCCAGCTTCGAGCTGGAGCCGCCTGACCTGGCCGAATTGCTGCAGCGTCGTCGTATGGTCCTTGCGAAAGGCTTGCCGTATCTGGTCGCTGAGCGCGGCGGAGAAATTGTCGGCTATGGCTACGTTACGCCGTATCGGCCACGTCCAGGCTACCGCTTTACCGTCGAGGATTCTGTGTACGTGCGCGATGGACTCGGCGGTCAGGGGATCGGCCAGGCGCTGTTGAGTGCTCTGGTGCAGCACTGTGAAGCGGGCGGCTGGCGGCAGATGATTGCGGTTATCGGCAACAGCCAGAATATCGCGTCGTTGCGCCTGCATGAGCGTCTTGGCTTTCGCCGGGTCGGGGTGTTCGAATCGGTCGGTTTCAAGCATGGCCGCTGGGTAGACACGGTGCTGATGCAGCGCATGCTGGGCGAAGGTTGGGGAAGTGTTCCGGTGGAGCGCACCTGACCTTGCCATGGCTCTGCTGTACAAGATGAAATTGTCGAACAATCCGGCTCAATAGCGTTGCCAGCGCTTGCCTGAATCGTTAGGGTACGCGGCTGTTCAAGAAGGAGCCTGATATGACTCGGCATGACCCCACGGAAACGGGCACGGCAGTCACCCGACAGCGACGCGCGCCAAAGGGCGAAAAGCGCCGCGAAGAACTGCTCGATGCGGCACTGCAAGTGTTTTCCCTTGAAGGCTATACCGGCGCTTCAGTGGCCAAGGTAGCAGCCATCGTCGGTATTTCCGTTGCCGGATTGCTGCACCATTTTCCGAGCAAGATCTCGCTGCTGATGGGCGTGCTGGAGCGACGCGACGAGGTCAACGGCCGAATTGCTGCCGAAGTCCGCACCGATAACACCTTGACCGGTCTGCTCGGCGGCTTGCGCGCGATCAACCGCTCCAACGCCACGGCACCCGGCGTGGTACGAGCGTTTTCGATCCTCAATGCGGAAAGTCTGCTGGAAAACCAGCCTGCCTATGAATGGTTCCAGACGCGCTACGAGCGTATTCACGCGCACTTGCTGGGACAGTTTTCGGCCTTGGTGGAGCGCGGGGAGGTACGTGCGGATGTGGATCTGGACAAGATTATCCGGCAGCTTCTGGCGATGATGGATGGCTTGCAGATTCAGTGGTTACGCTTTCCCGATCAGGTGGATCTGGTCGAGTGTTTCGATACCTACATTGCGCAGGTCGATGCAGCGGTAAGGGCTCGTCCTTGAGCCTTTATTTGTCCGTTTACCTTTCAGTCGGCTAACGCTTACTCAACGGTCTGCTTGAATACACCGCCGGTCTTGACCGGTGGTTTCTCGACCAGAACCGAGTTCAGAGCGGAGCGTGGCAGCGGGTTGCTGGTGGTGGTCGACAGTTCCTGACGGAACGAGTTGACCAGCTTGGCGTTCAGGCGGATGTCCTGCGACGACGAACCGAGCGAGATGTTGAAGGTGTCGGCATCGACCACCCACTGCTTGCTCTTCTCATCGAAGTAGGCCAGCGAGCGGTCATTCAGCTCGATGGTCACACGCTTGCTTTCACCCGGCTTGAGGAACACCTTCTTGTAGCCTTTGAGTTCCTTGATCGGACGCTCGACTTTCGGGTTCTGCTGGCCCACGTACAGCTGGGCGACTTCCGAACCACCGACCTTGCCGGTGTTGCTCAGGTCGAAGGACACCTTGATCGGCGTGTTGCCGACCGCGACGCCTGGCGTCACCTTAATGTTGCTGTAGCCGAACGTGGTGTACGACATACCGTAACCGAACGGGTAGAGCGGCTTGATGCCTTTCTTCTCGTATCCGCGATAACCCAGCAGCAGGTCATCCTTGTAATCCATGTCGGTCAGAGTGTTCTGATTGTCGAATTTCGGGAAGGAAGCGTAAGCCGGGTTGTCTTCGATGTTGCGTTCGATACTGATCGGCAGTTTGCCCGACGGGTTGACCTTGCCGAACAGGATCTCGGCCAGGGCCTGACCACCGTTCTGACCTGGGTAGAAGGCGTGCAGCGCTGCTGGAACCTGTTCGATCCAGTCGCTCATCTTCAGACCCGTACCGCCATACATGGTCACCACGGTATTGGGGTTGACCTTGGCGATGTTCTGGATCAGCTCGTTCTGGAACTCAGGCAGATCGAAGCTGTGGTCGAAACCTTCGCCTTCGTATTCGTTGCTGTTACCTACGGCAACCACGACGGCGTCATAGCCGGACAGGTCCTGAGGAGCGTTCAGCGAGGCGGAGCTCAACTGCACACCTACCAGGCCGCCCATGGTCGACAGGTAGCCGGCACGACGCGAGTACTCGAGCTTCACGTCGTAAGACTGGCCCGCTTCCAGGTTGATCTTGGCGAACTCTGGAATGGTAGGCGGAATGCTGTTGCCCGGAAGCGGCTTGCCGTCACCGTTGTCGATGATTTTCTTGCCGTTGACCCACAGACGCACGGCGCCGTCGGCACGCACCTTGAACACTTGCTCGCCGCTCTGGGTCGGGGTGACCTTGCCGGTGTAGCGAATCGAAGTGGACGATGTATCGCCATTCAACTGGCCAGCGGTCGAGCCTTTGGTGGTGTACGGATCGGACGTCGAAGTGTTGCTTTCGAACGGCAGGTTCTTGTCGTTGGCCCAGTCCAAGTCAACGTGCTTCTCGGTGCGGGTGACAGCGGCATCGCCAGACCAGTTGGTGTTGCTGAAGTACTCGGCCTTCATGCCTTGGACTTCATTGCCAGTTGCGTCGGTGGTGGTCCAGGCACTGGTGCTTGGGTCCAGCGACAGGCCTTCGATGAAGTCGACCTTGGCGTTAGGCGCGATTTGCTGCAGACCGCTCAATTCGCTGACGTAATGGCTGGCCATGACGTTGGCGCTGCCGAAACCGGTCGGTGGCGAGTACTTGGCCAGGGTGCCGACAACGGCGATTTTCTTGACTTTCTGCTTGTCCAGCGGCAGCAGGTTGTCCTGGTTTTTCAGCAATACGATACCTTCACGCGCAGCGTTCAGAGCAACCTTGTTGCTGGTCGAGCTGTTCATGTTGTGCGTGGTCAGCGGCGTCTTGCTGTCGAACTTGTACAGGTAGATCTGCTTGAGAATACGACGGACCTTGTCGTCGATGGTCGCAGCGCTCAGGTCGCCGGCGTCCAGATGCGGCTTCAGCACGGAGCTGTTCATCTGGTAGCCCATCATGTCCAGATCGGTACCGGCGCGGGCAGCGTTGAAACCGTGAACGACAGCGTTGTAGTCGCTCTGTACGAAGCCTTTGAAGCCCCATTCCTTCTTCAGGATCTGGGCGATCAGGTGCTCGCTTTCGCAGGCGAACTCACCGTTCACTTTCTGGAAAGCGCACATCATCATCGCCACGTTGCCGTTTTTCGACGACGATTCGAACGCAGGCAGCGACATTTCGCGCAGCACGCGCTCTGGCATTGTCTGGTTCAGATTGAAGCGGTTGCTTTCCTGATCGTTAGCCGCGTAGTGCTTGGCGTTGGCCCATACACCACGAGACTGGATACCGTTGATGACACCTGGTGCCAGGCTGGCGCCGAGGAACGGGTCTTCACCGGAGAGGTATTCGAACGCACGGCCGCCGAACGGCATGCGGTACAGGTTGACGCCGGGGCCAGTGATGAACTGGTAGCCGCCGACGGCAGTGTCATAGCCCAGCGCACGGCCGAGGTCGATGGCACGACGCGGGTTGAAGGTGGCGGCCAGGTTAGGGCCGGACGGGTAGACAACACCCTGATCGTTGCCTTCGCTGGTGTAGCGCACGCCCACACCGCCGTCAGCGCCATGGATCTGCGGGACGCCGTAGTTGGTCAGTGGCTTGACGTCCCAGCCGCCGGTGCCGCCAATGTAGGCCAGCTTTTCTTCCATGGTCATCTTGGCCAGGGTTTTCTGTGCGGCTTTTTCGGCGCGATCTTCACGCCCTTGTTGTACGGTCGGGTCAGCGGCGTGCACCTGGGATACTGCCAATGCCAGCAAGGCCAGCGCCGAATGCGCGCCTATCATCTTTCGCTTGTTCATATTGCTCTCCAACTGCGTTTCAAATAACTGTCTGCCTGCGCACGTGCGCAGGATAAATGCGTTCTTATTTACTGCTTTCGGCCAACTTTTCTGTGGGCAACAGTTTCCCGTCGTCGCGTTTATTCCCTGTTTCAAGGGCGCGAGGTAGGACTCCTTAGTTACCGTATTAGTTTTGTTTGGCGTTTCTTTTTTTACTTGCCGAGCGCTATCAAATTGATATCACGTGATGGCGTTTTGAATCTGCAAAACGATACAATTAAGTATAAAACAAGGCATAAATGTCAAATAAAAGCGTATTTTTCTTTGATTTGGTAATTTTTCTTTACATCTGAGGAACTCTTGTTAAACCTACTGGTCGATGGGTTTAAGATTTTTCAGGATGAAGAAAGACAGCTCGCAAGTTGCGACATGTGCTGTGCGCTAGTTCTTGGCCGTTTTCTACAACTGCTCCGTTTTTTTGCGGGGCTCTTTTTGTTTTTTTGAGGAGTTAATACGATGAAGTTTTCCATGATGAGTGCCGGTGTGGTGTTGGGTCTTGCCCTGAGTGGTGCAGCCTTTGCCGACGACGCGACGGATACAGATGCAACTTCCGGCGCCAGCGACGAGACCGTGATGACCCAGACTCAGGACGCCAAGGCGGCTCAGAAAGCGCAAAACCAGAAGACCGAAACTACAAAAGGCGGTCGCCCGCAGAACGCAACCCCTCAAAAGCAGTCAAACTGATCGTTTGAAGCCTTTGAGCGCAGCACTCTCCGGTCGGAGAGTGCTGTAATATGTCCCTCCGAAGTAGCAAAATGCCCTCATTCATGCCGTCAGCTCCCGTCGAAGTTTCCCGTCTGCTCATTCCGGATGCCCAGCAGGTTTGCGCCTGGCTGATCGAAAATGCCGGTCTGAAAACGGCCGATCTGGAGCGCGCGCAGCGCTTGCAGCAGGAGTCGGAAGGCACTGAGTTGCTCGGGCTGCTGACGCGTCTGGGCCTGGTTTCCGAATTCGAACTGGCCCGCGCATGGGCGGCATTGCTGCAGGCACCGTTGTTGCTCGCCGATGCTGTACCACCGCTGCTGGACCCTTTGCCGCCGCTGACCGAACGCTTCATGCGCCACTATCAAGTCGTACCGGTAGGCTGGAGCGATCAGGGCCTGCAAGTGCTCAGCGCCAACCCTGGCACGCTGTACCCGTTTCAGGCCATCGCCTACGCCTGCGAGGTGCCGGTGCGACTGTCCATTGGCCCGCGCAACGAGGTTGAAACCCTTATCGAGCGCTACTACGGGCAGGGCCGCTCGGCGATGGGCACCCTGATCGAGAACCTGGATGAGGAGGGTGGCTCGCTGGAAGACATCGAGCACCTCAAGGACCTGGCCTCCGAAGCGCCGGTCATTCGTCTGGTCAACCTGATCCTGCAGCGCGCGGTCGAACAGCGTGCGTCAGACATTCATATCGAGCCCTTCGAGAGCCAGTTGAAGGTGCGCTATCGCATCGACGGTGTCTTGCACGAAGCCGAAGCACCGCCGTCCAGCTCTTCGGCGGCGGTGATTTCCAGGGTGAAGATCATGGCGCGGCTGGACATCGCCGAGCGTCGTCTGCCGCAGGATGGCCGGATCATGCTGCGTATCCAGGGCAAGGAGCTGGACCTGCGGGTATCGACAGTGCCCACCAGCTTTGGCGAATCGGTGGTCATGCGTCTGCTGGACCGGCAGACCATCAACTTCGATTTCCCGAGCCTGGGTTTCGATGGCGAACGGCTGGACGAATTTCTCGACGTGCTGGAGCGTCCGCACGGCATTCTGCTGGTTACCGGCCCGACCGGTTCCGGCAAGACCACCACGCTGTACACAGCGCTGTCACGGCTCAATACGGCCGAGCGCAAGATCATCACCGTTGAAGACCCGGTCGAGTATCAGCTCGAAGGTATCAACCAGATTCAGGTCAAGCCATCCATCGGCCTGGATTTCGCCGGAGCGCTGCGCTCCATCGTGCGTCAGGACCCGGATGTCATCATGATCGGTGAGATGCGCGACCTGGAAACCTGCCGTATTGCCATCCAGTCCTCGTTGACCGGTCACCTGGTGCTCTCGACCCTGCACACCAACAGCGCGGCGGCGAGTATTACCCGCTTGCTGGACATGGGCGTCGAAAGCTATCTGATCGCGTCGACGGTCAACGGAATTCTGGCTCAGCGTCTGGTGCGCCGCCTCGATCCGGCAACCCGTGAAGCCTTCGATGCGCCACCGGAGCTGATCGCCGAACACGGGCTGGAGCGTTTCACTGACGAGCGGCCGATCCGCCTGTATCGTCCACGTGCCGATGCGCCCGGCGGCGGCTATCGCGGCCGTAGTGCAATCACCGAACTGCTGGTGATGAACGAAGAGCTGCGCAGTCTTTTGATGCGCCACGCCGACGCCTCGACGCTGGAAGAGGCTGCCCGACGTGGTGGCTTGCGCACACTGCATGAAGAAGGCCTGCGTCAGGCCGTTGCAGGGGTGACTTCGCTGGAAGAGGTGCTGCGCGTCACCCGTGGTGAAGGCACATGAGCCTGTTCAAGTACCGCGCGCTGGATGCTCAGGGTGCGCCGCAGAATGGCACGCTGGAGGCCCGCGATCAGGACGCCGCCATTGCCGCGTTGCAGAAGCGTGGCCTGATGGTTTTGCAGGTCGATGCTGCCGGTCTGGGCGGTTTGCGTCGTGCGCTGGGCAGCGGTTTGCTCAATGGCGCGGCGCTGGTCAGCTTCACCCAGCAGCTCGCAACGTTGCTCGGCGCAGGCCAACCGTTGGAACGATCGCTTGGGATTCTGCTCAAACAGCCTGGACAACCGCAGACCAAAGCGTTGATCGAGCGCATCCGCGAACAGGTCAAGGCTGGCAAGCCGTTGTCCGTGGCACTTGAAGAAGAGGGCAGCCAGTTTTCGCCCCTCTATATAAGCATGGTCCGCGCCGGTGAAGCCGGTGGCGCACTGGAAAGTACGCTGCGCCAGCTGAGCGATTACCTGGAGCGCAGCCAGTTGCTGCGTGGCGAGGTGATCAACGCGCTGATCTATCCGGCCTTCCTGGTGGTAGGCGTGTTGGGTTCCCTGGCGCTGTTGCTGGCCTACGTGGTGCCGCAATTCGTACCGATCTTCAAGGATCTCGGCGTGCCGATTCCGTTGATCACCGAGGTTATTCTCAACCTCGGAGAGTTTTTGAGCGACTACGGGCTGGCGGTGCTGGCGGGCCTGATCGCGTTGATCTGGGGCATGGCCATTCGCATGCGCGACCCGCAGCGTCGCGAGCGCCGCGATCGCCGTTTGCTGGGCATTCGGGTGATCGGTCCTTTATTGCAGCGCATTGAGGCAGCACGTCTGACTCGAACCCTCGGGACGCTTTTGACCAATGGAGTGGCGTTGTTGCAGGCGCTGGTGATCGCTCGCCAGGTCTGTACCAATCGTGCCCTGCAGGCGCAGGTCGAGCAGGCGGCCGAGTCGGTCAAGGGTGGCGGTACGCTGGCCAGCGCATTTGGCGCGCAACCGCTGTTGCCGGATCTGGCGCTGCAAATGATCGAGGTCGGCGAACAGGCTGGCGAACTGGACACCATGCTGATGAAGGTCGCCGATGTGTTCGACGTCGAGGCCAAGCGCGGTATCGACCGCATGCTGGCCGCACTCGTACCGGCGCTGACGGTAGTGATGGCAGGCATGGTCGCGGTGATCATGCTGGCCATCATGCTGCCGCTGATGAGCCTGACCAGCAATATCTGAATTCATGAAATAGGAAACCATTCCGATGACTTTTAGCCGTACACGTTTCAAACCCGCACGTCGACAGGGCGGCTTCACATTGCTGGAAATGCTCGCCGTTATCGTATTGCTGGGCATCGTTGCGACCATCGTCGTGCGTCAGGTGGGCGGCAACGTCGACAAGGGCAAGTACGGGGCAGGCAAGGCTCAACTGGCCAGCCTGGGCATGAAGATTGAAAGCTACGCGCTGGACGTCGGTTCGCCACCCAAGACCTTGCAGCAATTGACCGAGAAGCCGGGTAATGCATCGAACTGGAACGGCCCTTACGCCAAGCCTTCGGACCTCAAGGATCCGTTCGGCCACGCATTCGGCTACCGCTTTCCTGGTCAGCACGGCAGCTTCGACCTGATCTTCTACGGCCAGGACGGTCAGCCGGGCGGCGAAGGGTACAGCGCCGACCTGGGCAACTGGGAGTAACGTTCGGCATGAGAACGCCTGTCGCAAGCCGGGGTTTTACCCTCATGGAAATGCTGGTGGTGCTGGTGTTGATGAGCATCGCCGTCGGTCTGGTGGGTTTCGGTCTGCAACAGGGTTTGAGCACCGCCAGTGAACGGCGCGCGGTCGGCGACATGGTCGAAGCGTTGCGGGCCACCAGAGTGCGCGCGATTGTCACCGGTCAGCCGGCGCGCACCGAATTCAATCTGCGCAAGGCGACCTTCAAGGCGCCCGGCAAGCGCGAGATGCACTGGCCGGAAAGTCTGCGCGTGACCATGCAGACCGCGTCCGATCTTGGTTCCGCTGTGGAGTTCTATCCGGACGGCGGCTCCAGCGGTGGCAACGTGGTGGTCGCTGACGGCGACCGGCGCTGGCGTATTGATATTGGCTGGCTGACCGGCAGCGTCCAGGTCCGGACGCTTTAATGAAAACATCGCAGTCGGGGTTCACCCTGCTGGAAATGCTTGCTGCACTGACCGTCATGGCGGTGTGCAGCGGTGTTCTGCTGGTGGCGTTCGGGCAAAGCGCGCGCTCCTTGCAGCAGGTGTCGCGCAGTGACCGGCTGAGCCATGCGGCACGCACGATAATGGATCAGGAAAGCGCCGGTCCGCTGGAAAACGGTACGCGAAAGGGAGAGCTCGCAGGCATCGACTGGACACTGGATATCCGTCAGCTGCCGGGTGCCAATGGTCAGGCGAGGATGTTTCGCCTCGACCTGATGCTCAGTGAGCATCAGCGCAAGGCCCAGTTCAGTACGTTTAAATTGCGTGGCGCTGTCAGCGGGGCGGGGTCATGAGGGGCACTCAGCGTGGCTTCACGCTGCTGGAAGTGTTGCTGGTGATCAGCCTGCTTGGTGTGCTGCTGGTGCTGGTTGCCGGGGCGTTACTGGGTGCCAATCGTGCGGTGCTCAAGGCTGAGCGCTACACCGTGAACCTGGACGAGGTCCGCGCCGCGCAAGCGTTTCTGCGCAGCTCGATCGCTCAGGCGCTGCCGCTGGACACGTCTGGCGAAGATGACGTCAACAGCGGTTTTTTTGAAGGCTCGGCGCAGCAGTTGCGGTTTGTCGCAACGCTGCCCGGCGAGTTGGGCGGCGGTATCCAGGTTCACAGCCTGGAGCTCAAGGGGCCGCAAGAGCATCGGTCTTTGCAGGTGTCGTTCGCTCAGGTTCTGTCCAGTGCGAATGGCATCGCCCTCAAACCCTGGGGTGAGCCTCAGGTATTGCTGCAAAACGTCGAGTCGTTGACGTTCAGTTATCGCGGGCTGACGCCCAAGGGCAAGCCGACCGGCTGGATGGCCGAATGGCCCTGGCCGAATCGCTTGCCGGGCGCGGTGCGCATCGACATGCAGACCCATGGCGCGGTGAAATGGGTCTCGGAAGTGGTGGCCTTGCGTCTGGACCTGTCCGGCGGGGCGGGCGGCGAATGAACGTGACGGGCCGATCGCAGCGCGGTGTTGCGCTGCTGGTGGTGCTCTGGGTGCTGGCACTGCTGAGCCTGTTGCTCGGCGGGCTGGCCGGGTGGGTGCAACTGGAAAGTCGGCAGTCGCTCTGGTTACGGCAAAATACCCAGGCGCTGATGGCCGCCGAAGCTGGCATGAATATGGCTGTACAGGGCTTGCTCGATCCTGAACAGCGCAAACGCTGGATTGCCGACGGGCGTGTGGTCTCGTTACGGATGGATGACACGCAACTGTTGGTGAGCATCAGAAGCGAGCGCGGCAAGCTGGACCTCAACAGCGCACCGGTTGCTGATATATCGCGTCTGCTGCAGGCCTGCGGCGCGGCTAAAAATCAGGCCAGCGGTATCGCCCAGGTATTGGAGTCGCAGCGCAATGGCGGTCAGTCACCGCTGCGGGTGGTAGAGGAAGTTCGCCAGCTGCCGGGTATGAACCAGGCGCTGTATACCCGGCTGTTGCCGGAAATAACATTATGGAGCGGTCTGGATCGGCCCGACCCGGCGCTCGCTTCGGCGTTGCTGCGTCGGGCCTTGAACCTGCCGAACCAGAGCGCGGTCGGGGCCGACCCCGGTGAGGTACTGGCCATCGACACGCGCGCAGAACGACCGGGCGGTGTGACCGCCCTGTTACAGACCACTGTTTTATTGAGCCCATCGGAGGGAGGCGCACAGCCCTACAGGGTGTTGCGTTGGCAAGAATGAATTCATCAGTTTCTGCACGTCTGGCGCCTGTTTACGCGTTACGCGAACAGGTCGCCCGGCAGTGGCGTGGCAGTCCGGCGCAACACGCCTGGCAATGGTGGGTAGCGGAGCTTCGCGCCTGCCTTCCTCCGCGTGTGCGTCGATGGCTGGGCCGCGAGACCGTGGAGCAGGCGCTTGTCTGGCCATTGGTCGAGCCGCTGCCCGATGCATCGCCTCAGGTACGGCGGGTCCTGCTGCTGCCGCCCTCGGCTGTGCTGTTGCAGACCTTGCAGCTTCCTGCGGCTGCGGCACGCAATCTGTCGACCGTGGTCGGCTACGAGCTGGATCGTTTCACGCCATTTGACGCGGGCCAGTTGTACTTCGTGGCCCGTCAGGACAGCCGCAGCGCCAGCTTTGTGCAGGTCACGCTGGTGGCAATCCTGCGCGAGCGGCTGGACGCGATACTCCGTGAGTGCGCCGAGCGTGGCTTGCGTCCCGATGCTGTCGATGTGGGCACGGACGTGGGCGCTGACAACCTGACTACAGGGCAGCGCATGGGTGTCGATCTGCTGCCGATGCCGTTGCGCCCGCAACAGTCGCGCTCCGGCCATCGCTTGCAGCGCGGGCTGATCTGGCTGTGTGCCGGCCTGCTGCTGAGCGCCATGTTGCTGTGGCTGAACGACCGCCAGAGCCTGCTCGATGACATGCAGGCCAGCGTCAAGGCGCAGAAGGCTCAGGTTGGCGAGGTCCAACAACTGCGCCAGCAATTGACTAACACTCTGGGCGCTGCCAACTACCTGTTGCGCCGCAAGGCTGCGCAGCCGCCGCTCTCGGCGCTGCTCAGTGAGCTGACCGCCTGCCTGCCTTCGGACACCTGGATCGAGCATATGGAAATCAGCGACAGTGCCGAGGTGGCGTTTTCCGGGCAGAGCGCCAAGGCCAGTGCGCTGATCGGCCGCGTCAAGGACTGCCGAAGTCTGGATAATGCGCAGTTTCAGGGGGTGATCCAGCCCGACACCAAAACCGGCAAGGATCAATATTCCCTGCGCGCGCATTTGCACCAGAACCAGCAGCAGGAGAACGCCGATGCGCCGTCCACTGACAAGCCGTGAGCGGCGGGGCGCTGCCCTGATGATTCTGGCCCTGGTGTTGTGCCTGGCTTACTGGTTGTTGATCGACAGCTGGTTCGCCGGACCCTTGCGCGACATCAACGAACAGACCGACCAGTTGCGCGAACAGCAGCAGCGCTACGCGGGCCTTCTGCAGCAGGGTGATTCGTTGCGCGAGCAACTGGAGCAGGCCCGCCGTGATCCGGCCAGCAGCACCAGCTTGCTGCCGGGCGAAGATCCCAGTGCCGTGGCCGCTGATCTGATGCAGCGCATTGCCGACCTGATCAGCAGCCAGGCCAGCACTGGCGGCGGCTGCGAGTTGACTCAGCGCATGCCGATCACCCCTGAGCAGGACAGTGCCGAGCCGTATCGGCAGGTCAAGGTCAGCCTGACCCTGAACTGCGCCATCGAACCACTGACCGCCATCCTGCATGCGCTGGAGTATCAGCGCCCGTTTTTGTTTATTGATGAGATGAGTATGCGTCGCGACGCCAACGCTCCGGCCAGCGGTGCTGCCGGCAAACTGGTGGTGCACCTGCTGGTGCGCGGCTACCTGCAACCGGCCAGTGCCGGGGAGGGCGAGCAATGATCGGTTCACTGCGTCCGCTGGAGTGGGCACTGCTGGCTTTCGCCGCAGTGTTGGCAGCTTTGATCGCACTGGTCTTCAGCGGCGCTGCGCACTCACCGGACTGGCTGCCCGAGCAGGCGCCGCGCAACCCGGTCGATCAGCGGGCGCAGGTCCACAGTGCGCCGTCGGCGACCCTCGACAGCCTCGCCAATACCTGGAAAACCCCGCTGTTCAGTCCTGATCGCAGCCCTGACGTGGCCGTTCGCAAAGCCGATGCGCAAGCCACCAATCTGGCTGGCCTGACCCTGACCGGGGTGATCATGGACGGCTCGCTGCGTGTGGCATTGCTCAAGCAGGCCAGCGGCCCGGCATTGAAAGTCCGTCAGGGCGATCGCTTGCCCAACGGCTGGACGCTGGACCGTCTGGAGCCCACCCAGGCCACGTTCAAACTCGATGACCGCACGCAAGTCCTGCGCCTGCCCGCGCTGCGTCTGCCGCCGCCGTCGAATACACCGCCGATTACCTTAACCAACGATTCCACCCTGTGATGGGTACCTTTTCTGGAGTTCCTGCCATCGCTACCTTGCGCACACCCTTGCTTTGCCTGGCCACCGCCGTCGCCCTTGGCGGCTGCGCGTCACAGTCAGACACACTCGATCCCGACAATGGCATGCTGCAGGAAGCGCTCCAGGGAACCGGTTCACAACGCCCGCCGGTAGACCCGCGCAGCGAAAGACCGCCCGTCGAGCCACCTTCCCAGCAGACGACCAGCTCGCCGCAGCGGCAGATCATCAAAGGCAACCAGCGTTTCATCCGTCAGCCTGCCGCCGCTCCCGCAGCGCGTCAGGCCGAGACGGGTGACATCGTCTTCAACTTCACCAATCAGCCGATTCAGGCGGTGATCAACAGCATCATGGGCGATCTGCTGCACGAGAATTACAGCATTGCCCAGGGTGTGAAGGGCGATGTGAGCTTCTCGACGTCCAAGCCGGTCAACAAGCAGCAGGCGCTATCGATTCTCGAGACGCTGCTGTCCTGGACCGACAACGCCATGATCAAACAGGGCAACCGCTACGTGATCCTGCCATCGAACCAGGCGGTGGCGGGCAAGCTGGTCCCCGAAATGCGCGTGGCGCAACCTTCGGCCGGCATGTCGGCGCGGCTGTTTCCGCTGCGCTACATCTCGGCGACCGAGATGCAGAAGCTGCTCAAGCCGTTCGCTCGCGAAAACGCTTTCCTGCTGGTAGACCCGGCGCGCAATGTGCTCAGCCTGGCGGGTACGCCCGAAGAGCTGGCCAACTATCAGGACACCATCGACACCTTCGATGTGGACTGGCTCAAAGGCATGTCTGTCGGCGTCTTCGGCCTGCAACGCGCCTCGGTTGGCGAACTGATGCCAGAACTGCAGAAAATGTTCGGCCCGGAAAGCGGCATGCCGCTGGCGGGCATGGTGCGTTTCCTGCCAATCGAACGGACCAATTCGGTGGTGGCGATTTCCTCGCAGCCCGAGTACCTGCACGAAGTCGGCGAATGGATTCACACCATCGACGAAGGCGGTGGCAACGAACCGCAGATGTACGTGTATGACGTGCGCAACATGAAGGCCACCGATCTGGCCAAATACCTGCGGCAGATTTACGGCACCGGCGCCATCAAGGAAGACGCTGCGGCCAAAGTTGCACCAGGCTTGCGCACCACCACCTTGTCGTCGCTCAACTCCAGTGGCGGCAACGGTGTCGGCGGCATGAGCAGCTCCAACGGGCTGGGCGGTACCGGCAGCGGCCTGAGCAATGGCGGGGGGTTTGGCAACAGTCAGGGCATGAACAACAGCCAGAACAATGGCGACAGCGAATCCGAAGGCGACGATCAGAGTGGCGGTGATTCGGATTCGGCCAGCCAGGAAGGCAGCGAGTCTGGCGGCAATAACAAGTCTCTGGACGCCAGCACACGCATCACGGCGCAGAAGAGCAGCAACCAGTTGCTGGTTCGCACCCGTCCGGCGCAGTGGAAGGAGATCGAGTCGGCCATCAAGCGCCTCGATAATCCGCCGCTGCAAGTGCAGATCGAGACGCGCATTCTGGAAGTCCAGCTCACCGGCGAGCTGGACATGGGCGTGCAGTGGTACCTCGGGCGTCTGGCGGGCAACTCGGGTACCACCGGCAACGTGACCAATACTGCGGGCAGCCAGGGTGCGATTGGTACTGGCGGTGCTGCGCTGGCCTCTACTGACGCGTTCTTCTACTCCTTTGTCAGCAACAACCTGCAAGTCGCCTTGCGGGCGCTGGAAACCAATGGCCGCACGCAGGTCCTGTCGGCGCCTTCGCTGGTGGTCATGAACAACCAGCAGGCGCAGATTCAGGTCGGCGACAACATCCCGATCAGCCAGACCTCGATCAACACCAACACCAATGCCGGCACCACATTGAGCAGCGTCGAATATGTGCAGACCGGTGTGATTCTCGATGTCGTGCCACGCATCAATCCGGGCGGCCTGGTGTACATGGACATTCAGCAGCAGGTCAGCAGTGCCGACACCAATGCCAACAACAGCGATGCCAACGGCAATCCGCGTATTTCCACCCGTTCGGTGGCCACGCAAGTGGCCGCACAGAGCGGTCAGACCGTGCTGCTGGGCGGTTTGATCAAGCAGGACAATGCCGAGACGGTCAGCGCCGTACCTTACCTGGGACGCATTCCGGGCCTGAGATGGCTGTTCGGCAATACCAGCAAATCCAAGGGCCGTACCGAACTGATCGTGCTGATCACGCCGCGGGTCATTACCAGCAGCAGCCAGGCGCGTCAGGTGACGGATGATTACCGTCAGCAGATGCAGTTGATCAAGCCGGAAGTTTCGCGGACCAGCATGCAGAACTGAGGCTGTGTTAGTTTCTGCCACCACGCCCACTCACGACGCTGCCCGCTGGCAGCGTCAAACAGAGGTCATGAACATGCTGAAATTCTTCGCTGCCTTGCTGTTTGCCTTTGTCGGAATGGCACAGGCGCAGGACACCTTGCATACGGACCTGCCACTCGATTACCTGGCGCAGACCAATGTCGACAAGCCTGACCAGCCACTGGTGATTTTCATCCACGGCTACGGCAGCAATGCCGCCGACCTGTTCGGGCTCAAGGAAGAGCTTCCGGCCGACTACAACTACGTGTCGGTACAGGCGCCGATGGAGTTGCGCGCTGACAGCTACAAATGGTTCACCCAGAAGCCCGGCGTCGCGGATTACGACGGTGTGACTGAAGACCTGAAAAGCAGCGGTACCCAGTTAGCCGCGTTCATCGGCAAAGCCACTGAGAAGTTTCATACCCAGCCAGGCAAGGTCTTCCTGATCGGTTTCAGCCAGGGCGCCATGATGAGTTATGAAGTCGCCCTGCGACAGCCCAAACTGGTCGGCGGTTTTGCAGCATTGAGCGGGCGGCTGCTGCCGGTCGTGAAGTCCGAGGTCAAAGCCTCCGACGACCTCAAGGCTCTGAGCGTATTCATCGGCCACGGCACGCAGGATCGCCAGGTGGCCTATGCCAGCGCACCGCAAGCCGAAGCGACGTTGAAATCGCTCGGCCTGACGCCGCAGTTGCATGCCTATGAAGGCATGGGGCACAGCATCAATGAGGCTGAAGTGATGGATCTGGCGGCTTGGTTGAAGCAGTCAAACCGCCAGTGAATACGTGCGTCGTCCTAGGGGCGACGCTCATTCTTCGTTCAACTAGTTGACCTTGACCTCGTTGAACTTGAGCACGTTGTCCTTGTTCTCGCGATCGCGGAAGGTCAGCTTCAAGGCAGGTGACTGCTTCACACGGCCCTTGGTCGCTTCAAAGATCAGTGTCACGCGGGTAGGCACGTTGCGGATCAACTGGAAGCTGTCCCAGCGATCGAACTTTGCATCGCCGACACGCAGTTGCGAAAGCCCCAGCGCGCCGCCGGTTTCTTCGAACAGGCTGATCGGGTTGAGAAACCTGAAGTCGCGATCGGCGCTTTTATTGATCAGCTCAAGCGTGCAGGTAGGCGACTGACCATTCTGATCACAGTCGAGCAGCTCAATACTCAGATTGTCTACCGTCTCGGAACGCTTGCCGAACATGTTGGCGTTGTCATTCTCGGTAAACAGTTTCTGACTGCGGGCGAACTCCACCGAAGGCTTTGCGTATTCGCCGCCCAGCTTGAAGAACACCGCGCAGAGAAACAGTGACAGCGCCATCCACACGCCAAGCTTCAGTAACGAGGGGAGCTTTCTGGCGAGGATGGCGATACCCAGCCCGCTGAACAGCATGACTGTGCTGACAATGATGATCAGTGTCTTCCAGTTGATGAAGTCGACACTGAGGCCAAGAATGGTCGGGTCCGGAAACAGGTAGGTGAAGATGCTCCAGATGACCCCGATCATCCAGACTATGCCTGCCGATATTTTGACCAGAATCGCGGAAATCTTGCTTGTTCGTGGTGCTGCGTCCATTGCTGTTTTTGCCTTGTTCGGGTTGCGGGAATGCATACCGATACGCTTGAGCAGCGGTATCGACGGGTGGGGGCCTTGGGATGAGGCGTGTGTACAATCCGTGTTCAATCGCGCAGATCCAGAGGTGCCGGATACGCGAGCCTTTAGGTGCGAGAGAGAGCCAGAAGGGCGATGGGGTATGACATCGCCGCGGCATTATCCTGCAATTCAGTTACAAAGTGCAGGGTTTACGCATTCTGCCTGGATCGGTCCCTGAGCAGCGCCAGCAATGCAATCAGTGGCAGTGCCGTGCCAGCGATCAGCACCCAGGTCCAGCCACCGTGATCAAACAGCGGGCTGGCGACTGCCGAGCCAATGGCACCACCGATAAAAATACTGGTCATGTACAGCGCGTTGAGCCGGCTGCGGCTGGCGGCATCCAGCGCGTAGACCGTGCGCTGGCCCAGGACCATACTGGTCTGCACACAGAAATCCAGCACTACGCCGGTTATGGCCAGGCCAATCACGCTGTAGGCTGGATGAACCAGGCCTGGAAGAAAGCTGAGTGCGCCGAACAGCAGTGCGCCCAGTGAGGCGATGCGGGTGTAGCCAGCGTCTGCCAGGCGGCCGCTGATCGGTGCCGCAATGGCACCGATCGCGCCGATCAGGGCAAAGAGCGCGATCTGGGTTTGCGACAGCCCGTGATTGCGCGACAGCTCCAGCGGCACGGCGGTCCAGAACAGGCTGAAAGTCGCGAACATGCAGGCCTGATAAAAGGCACGCTGGCGCAGCACCGGCTGGGTACGAAGAAGAGTCCATAGAGAGAACAGCAACTGGCCGTAGGACGCACGATGATCCGGGAGGCGTTTTGGCATGGTGGTCGCCAGTACCACGCTGATGCCGATCATGACCACAGCCGCCGAGCCGAACACCGCCCGCCAGCCGAAATGGTCGGCCACCAGACTGGCAATCGGCCGCGCCAGCAGAATCCCCAGCAGCAGTCCGCCCATGATCCCGCCAACGACCCTCCCGCGCGACTCCTCCGGAGCCAGATGCGCCGCCAACGGAATGAGCATCTGCACCGACACCGAACTGAAGCCCACCAGCAGCGAAACCAGCAAAAACACATTCGGCTGCTCGGCGAAAGCGGCACCCAGCAGGCTGAGAATCGCGACGACAGTCGTCACCAGCATCAGCCTGCGGTTCTCCAGCAAATCGCCCAGCGGCACCAAAAAGAACAGCCCCAGCGCATAACCGATCTGCGTCAATGAAACGATCAGACTGGCTGCCGTGCTCGACAGCCCGATGTCCGGGGCAATCAGCTCGATGATCGGCTGGGCGTAGTAGATGTTGGCGACGATCGCGCCACAGCAGAAGGCAAACAGCATGACCATGGCCGGGGTCATGGTCATAGCGTTATGCGCGGATTGGGACGAGTGGGGCATGAAAGTCTCGCTTGAGCATGGACTGTCAGACGCTGGAAGCGTGTCTGTCAGACGGTTTTTGATCGATGCAGCGCAGGCTAACGGTTTTGTCGGCCATTAAGTAGGTGCGGCGAGTTGATACAGGATATTTCCGGGAATGATGATCAGCGAAGCGCAGCGATGTGTCGGTATAGTCACTCACGCTCGCGAACTATTGACCTTCGCTTGCCACGGATGAATACTCTTTTCAGAAATTCATATAGATGACTGGATGAATAAAACAATGTACAAGCTTTCCAGCGACGAACGTCTACCGCTTTATCAACGCCTGCGCGACAGCCTGGCTGAGCAGATTGCCAATAATCGCTGGCGTCCGGGTGAGGCGATTCCTACCGAAGCGGCGTTGTCTGCAGAGTATGGTCTGTCCACCGGTACGGTGCGCAAGGCCATTGATCTGCTGGTCAGCGACAACATTCTGGAGCGCCAGCAGGGGCGTGGCACGTTCATTCGTCGCGCGCAGTTTCAGTCCTCGCTGTTTCGTTTTTTCCGTTTTCAAACCGAAGCGGGTGAACGCCGGGTGCCGGAAAGCCGGATCTTGTCCGTCGAGCCTGTGGATGCGCCTTCGTCGGTCGCTCAAGCGCTGGGGATGGGCGCAGGTGCGCCGGTGATTCGTATGGTCCGCTTGCGGTTGCTGGATGGCCAGCCGGTGCTGGCCGAAGAGATCTGGCTGCCACGTGCGCGGTTTCAGGCATTGCTGGAGCTTGACCTCGATACGCAGGGGCCATTGCTTTATCCGATCTACGAAGATGTCTGCGGTCAGGTGGTCGCCTGTGCGCAAGAGAGCCTGACGGCCGAGACGGTTAACGACGTATACGGCCGGTTGCTGCAGATTCCGGTCGGCAGTGCGGTGGTGGTCATCGAACGCTTGGCGCGCAACTACGCCGGTGAGCCTCTGGAGTGGCGCCGTTCGCGAGGGCACGCCAGCCATTTCCGCTACAGCGTGGACATTCGCTGACAGCGCTGCAGCCTGCCCGAGCCGTGCAACGCCCATAAGGATAAGCGCCATGTTCAATTGGTATCGCGACGTCACTCCCAAAGAACGCAAGACCTTCTGGGCCTGTTTTGGCGGCTGGTCGCTGGACGCTCTGGAAGTGCAGATGTTCGGTCTGGCCATTCCGGCCCTGATTGCTGCGTTTGCCCTGACCAAGGGCGATGCCGGGCTGATCAGCGCGGTGACGCTGGTAACGTCGGCGTTGGGTGGCTGGGTGGGCGGGACGCTGTCCGACCGCTATGGCCGGGTGCGTACGCTGCAGTGGATGATTCTGTGGTTTTCCTTCTTTACCTTTTTGTCTGCGTTCGTGACCGGTTTCAACCAGTTGCTGATCGTCAAGGCGCTGCAGGGCTTTGGCATCGGTGGTGAGTGGGCGGCAGGCGCGGTGCTGATGGCCGAGACGATCCAGTCCCGCTACCGCGGCAAGGTCATGGCCACCGTGCAAAGTGCGTGGGCCGTCGGCTGGGGCCTGGCAGTGGTGCTGTTTACTCTGATTTATTCGTTTGTACCGGAGGATATTGCCTGGCGGGTCATGTTCTTTGTCGGCCTGCTGCCGGCCCTGATGATCATCTGGGTGCGACGCAATGTCGAAGAACCGGAGAGCTTCCTGCGCATGCAGAAAAGCGCCGCGCCGAAGGTCAACTTCTTCAAGTCGATGGCCGGGATTTTTCGCCCCGAGCTGTTGCGCGTTACCTTGCTCGGTGGCTTGCTGGGGCTCGGTGCGCACGGCGGTTATCACGCGGTCATGACCTGGTTGCCGACCTTTCTCAAAACCGAGCGCAACCTGTCCGTGCTCAGTTCAGGCGGCTATCTGGCGGTCATTATCGTTGCGTTCTGGTGCGGTTGTGTGTGCAGCGGTCTGTTGATCGACCGCATAGGTCGACGCAAGAACATTATGCTGTTCGCCTTGTGCTGCGTGGTCACCGTTCAGTGTTACCTGGTGCTGCCGTTGAGCAACACACAGATGCTGTTTCTCGGCTTTCCGCTGGGCTTCTTCGCCGCAGGCATTCCGGCCAGCCTCGGCTCGTTTTTCAACGAGCTGTACCCGGCAGAGGTGCGGGGTGCCGGGGTGGGCTTCTGCTACAACTTCGGGCGCGTGCTGTCGGCGGTGTTCCCGTTTCTGGTGGGGCATATGAGCCAGTCAATGTCGCTCGGCAGCGCCATCGGAATCGACGCCGGCATTGCCTACGGCGTGGCAATGATTGCCGCTTTCTGCCTGCCGGAAACCCGTGGACGCAACCTCGAGGCTACGCTGCCCGTTGCCGAACCACTGGACAAGGGCGCCGCGCAGCGGGCTTGAAAACCTTTCATTCGCGGTGTTGCGGCGCCGCGCTGACTCTTTATAGACGAACCCATGACTGATTCTTGTACCACGCCAATACTGGGCATCGATGCCCACGCACATGTCTTCAGCAAGGATTTGAGCCTGGCGTCAGGACGGCGTTACAGCCCGGACTACGACGCAACGGTGCACGCCTATCTGGCCAACCTCAGCGAACATGGTCTGAGCCACGGTGTTTTGATCCAGCCCAGTTTTCTGGGCACCGATAACCGGTTTCTGCTCGATGCCCTGGCGCAGGCTCCGGACCGCTTGCGCGGTGTGGCGGTGGTCGACACGGACATCAGTCGCGGTGCGTTGCAGCATATGGCCCGGCTGGGCATCGTCGGCATCCGCCTGAACCTGATCGGCAGGCCGCTGCCAGACTTTGCCGCGCCGGAATGGAAGACGCTGTTCAAACACATCTGGACGCTAGGCTGGCATGTCGAACTGCACCGCGAGGTCGCTGACCTTCCGGGGCTGATTCGGCAGTTGTTGCCGTTCGGTTGCAAGCTGGTGATTGACCATTTCGGGCGGCCCGATGCGCGCCTTGGTGTTGATGATCCGGCGTTCCAGGCCTTGCTGGAGTTGGGCCTTAGCGGGCAGATGTGGATGAAGATTTCGGCGATCTATCGTCTGGGCGGCAGTGTCGAGCAGAACGCGACGTTTGCTCGCGCCGCATGGCCGTTGCTGCTGCAAAGCTTTGGCCCGCGCCGACTGGTATGGGGCAGCGACTGGCCGCACACCCAGCATGAGCACGTGGTCAGCTACACCGGTGTGGTCGAGCAGTTTCGCGCGCTTGAATGCCCGGACCCGCTCAAGCGCATTATGTTGGTCGAGGCCCCACAGGCGCTGTTCGATTTCCTGCCGGTGGAAATCTGACCTGCTAAACAGCTGGTGGCCTGATCCGATAGCTGACCATATACAGCGCCGGCAGGAAAAACAGGGTCAGCAGGGTCGCGATGGCGATGCCGCCGATCATAGCGATGGCCATCGGCCCCCAGAACACCTCGCGGGCAATCGGGATCATGCCCAGGCTCGCGGCCGCTGCGGTCAGCATAATCGGTCGGCAGCGATGTTCGGTGGCCTTGACCACTGATGTCCAGGCGCTTTCCCCAGCGGCAATGAATTCATCGATCTGCGTGACCAGAATCACCGAGTTGCGGATGATGATGCCGATCAGCGCCAGCACGCCCAGAATCGCCACGAACCCCAGCGGATAGCCGGAAATCAACAAGGCCGCGACCACGCCGATCAGGCCCAGCGGCACTACGCTGACCACCAGCAGCAGTTTTTTCACGCTGTGCAACTGGATCATCAAAAAGCTGACCACCAACAGCAGCATCAACGGCACGACCTTCAGGATCGGCCCCTGTGAGCGAGCGCTGGCCTCGACTGCGCCGCCAGTGGCGACCGAGTAACGTAACGGCAGGTCGGCGCTGAACGCATCGACGTCGGGCTTCAATTGCCTGACCAGCGCTGCCGGCTGCAAAGTGCCGAGCACGTTGGCTTTCAGGGTGATGGTCGGCAGTCTGTCACGCCGCCACACCAGCGGCTGTTCCTGCTCGTAACTGAGCGTGGCGAACGCCAGCAGCGGCACACTCGCACCGCCGGGTGTGGGAATCTGCAGGTTGGCAAGGGTCTGCACCGAGCTGCGTTCGTCGCTGTCCGCACGTCCGACCAGGTCGATCAGATAGGTGCTGTCACGCACCTGAGTGATGGTGGTGCCGCTGACGAGGCTGTTGAGGATTTGCGCCACGTCCTCGGAGGACAGACCGAACTGGCGCACCTTGTCCTGCGCGATGTCGATCTTCAGCACCTTGCCCGGTTCGTTCCAGTCATAGATGACCTGGCCGATATTGGGGTTGGCATCGAGAATCGCCGCCAGCGCCATGGCCTGGCTGCGCACCTGTTCGATGTCCGGCCCGCTGACCCGGTATTGCACCGGCCAGCCCACTGGCGGCCCCATGTTCAGCGGCTGAACGTAGCCACCCACGCCGACGTAATCGTCGCGAAAGCGCTGACGCAAGCGTTCTATCAGCCGGTCACGCGCTTCGCCACCCTGGCTGACGATCACCAGTTGTCCGTAGAACGGGTTGCTCAATTGCTGATCCAGCGGCAGGTAAAAACGCACCGCGCCCTTGCCCACGTAAGAGCTCCAGCGCAGCACGTCGGCATCCCCTTTGAGCGCTGCTTCAAAGCGGTCCATGGTTTGGCGGGTACCTTCGATGGAGCCGTTTTGCGGCATGTAGATATCCACCAGAATTTCCGGCCGGTCGGAGTCCGGGAAGAACTGGTTCTGCAGCAACCTGCCTGCAAACAGCGACGCGATGAACATCAGCAGAGTGATGCCGATGACCCACCCCCGGTGTTCGAGCGCCTTGACCAGCAGTCGGCTGAAACCACGCATCCAGCGCCCCGGCGCTGCGTGTTGCGCGGACGCCTTGAGGATGTGCACGCCAATCAGTGGCGCGAACAGTACCGCCACCAGCCAGGACAGCAGCAACGCTACGGCAATGACGGCGAACATGGTGAACACGTATTCGCCTGCGGAGCTGGAGTTCAGGCCGATGGGCACGAAACCGGCGACCGTGACCAATGTGCCGGTCAGCATCGGGAACGCGGTCGAGGTGTAAGCGAAGGTAGCGGCCTGCGGTAACGAATCGCCGCTTTCAAGGCGAGTGACCATCATCTCGACGGTGATCATCGCGTCATCCACCAACAGCCCCAGGGCGATGATCAGCGCGCCCAGCGAGATACGTTGCATGGTGATGCCGCTGTACTCCATGAACACGAAGACCAGCGCCAGCACCAGCGGAATCGAACAGGCCACCACCAGACCGGCACGGATGCCGAGGCTGATGAAGCTGACGACCAGCACAATCAGGATCGCTTCAAAGAGTGCATGGGTGAAGCCGTCGATGGCTTTTTCGACCACATCGGCCTGGCTTGAGACCAGGTGCACGTCGATGCCCAGCGGTAATTCGGTAGTCAGATCGTCGATGCGCTGCTGCAACTGGGTGCCGAATGCCTGGATGTTGCCGCCTTGCTTCATGGCCACCGCAAGGCCGATGGCTGGCTGGCCATTGAAGCGGAACAGTGAGGAGGGCGGATCGGCATAACGGCGCTCGATGGTCGCCAGATCGCTGAGGCGAAAGAACCGGTCGCCGAAGCGCAGATTGACGGCCTTGAGGTCTTGTTCATTGCTGAACTGCCCACTGGCCCGCACCGCAATGCGTTCGGGACCGGCCTCCATCACCCCGGCAGGCGTGACCGAGTTTTGCGCTTGCAGGCTTTGCAGCACCTGGCGTTGATCGATGCCCAGAGCCGCGAGCTTGCGGATCGAGAAATTCAGATAAATGACTTCGCGCTGGGCGCCGAGCAACTCGATCTTGCCCAGGTTGGGCACGCTGCGGATGTCGGCGCGCACTTGCTCGACATAGTCGCGCAGTTGGCGGAAAGACAGGCCATCGGCGGTGAACGCATAGATGCTGCCGAACACATCGCCAAACTCGTCATTGAACGCAGGGCCCTGAATACCGCTGGGGAGTTCGCTGCGCACATCGCTGATCTTCTTGCGCACCTGATACCAGGCCGCAGGGATGTCGGCGCTTCGGGTTTCACTTTTGAGGAAGACAAAAAGCGTCGATTCGCCCGCCAGCGTGTAGCTTTTCACGTAATCCAGCGCGTCGATTTCTTCGAGCTTCTTTTCCAGCCGATCAGTTACCTGTTGCAGGGTGTCGGGCAGCGTCGCACCCGGCCAGCGCGCCTGAATGACCATGGTCTTGATGGCGAATGAAGGGTCTTCCTCACGCCCCAGATTCAGGAATGACCAGCTGCCCATCAGCAGTGAAACGAACATCATGTACCAGACCAGCGTGCGATGCCTGAGCCCCCAGGCCGATAGATTGAAGCGCTCCTTCACAAACCGACCTCTCGCTGCACACGGATCTTCTGACCGGACTGCATGCCGTTGACGCCGGCAGTCACTACTTTTTCGCCCTTGTGCAGCGCGCCACTGACCCTTACCGTCGAGCCCGAACGCGCCAGTACCTGCACCGCGCGCGGGACCAGTGTCGATGTCGTTGGGTCGATCACCCATACCTGAGAGGTGCCGTCACGCTGCAGCACTGCGCTGCCAGGCAGCTCATGAAACGCCGGCGCGTCGCCACTGATTTCTACCGTGACGGTCGAGCCCAGGCGAAAGCTGTCCGCAGGGTTCTGCAAGGCCAGGCGGACGCGCTGAGTGCGGGTCTCGGCATTGATTTGCGGCGCAAGCTGGCGGACGTTCGCGGCCACTGAGAGCTGTTCGTTCAGTTGCGAAATCACTCTGATGCGGTGGCGGTCATTCAGCGAACCGAGTGGCAAGTCGACGAGCGCTTCACGGCTGTCCGGGCGCGCAAGGCTGACCACTGCCTGACCGGTCGCCATGACCTGGCCGACTTCGGCTTGCCATCCTGTGATCAGGCCATCGAACTCGGCTGACAAGCGTGTGTAGGACACATGATCACTCGCTTGTTGCACCGCGACGCGGGCCTGATTGCGCAGCGCGTCCTGAGTGCGCAGGTCGCTGTCCAGTTGATCCATTCGCGCCCGCGAGCCGATACCGCGCTCATCGAGTTGCTGGTAGCGCGTCAACTCACCGCGTGCCTGTTGCCAGGCGGATTGGGCTTTGCCGAGTTCAGCCTGGCGGGCACGCAAACGGTGTTGCTGGTCGCCGGGTTCCAGGGTGGCGAGCAGATCGCCCTTGCGCACTTGATCGCCGATCTCCGCGTGCCGGGTTGCCAGTCGGCCAGCGACGCGAAACCCCAATGCCGCTTCATACTGCGGCTGGATGACGCCGGCGAAGCGGCCATAAGAGGCGCTGTGCTGATCGACTATTTCGGTGAACAGCACCGGGCGTTCGACAACCTCGCGAAGCGGTTTGTCGCGGCATCCCGGCAGTGCCACGATCAGAATGCAGATCAGCCAGCAGCGGGATCTCGTTCGTGGTTCTACGCACGAGGTGCTCATCGCGCTGCTCCCGACGACGCCAGCGAGACGCTTTGTTCGGCTGGTGCTTGCTCTGCGACCTCTACCCGTTGTCCCGGGTAGAGAAACTGCAGCCCCCGGGAAACTACTCGATCACCTTCGGACAAGCCCTCTGAAACGATGACCTGACCCTGTTCGTAACGCTGCACTTTCACAGGCGTCAGCCTGACCCTGGCCTGAGCGTCCACCCGCCAGACTGCCGGTTGTCCTTGTGTACGGCTCAAGGCGGACCAGGGCAGGGCGAACGCCGATTGCGACTGCGTCTGCAAGCGAGCGCTGACCACGGAGCCCAGTGCGAGCGACGCAGCGGCGCCCTGCAGTGCAACGCGCACCCGCAACGTGCCGTTCGCGGCGGAGACGATAGGGGTGATTTCCCTGATGATGCCGCTCAGCTGAATCTCCGGCTGGCCCAAGGGGCTGACAGTCACTGCAGCACCGGTCTGATCGGCTCGCAGCAGCGATTCGTACGCGGAAAACACCGCTTCGCGCTCGCCATCATGAGCGACGCTGAAAATCGCAGTGGCGGCCTGAACCACCTGACCTTCTTCGGCATAGCGCGCCGTCACGACGCCATTGGCTACCGCGAACAGTTCGGTGTAACCGACCTGATCACGCGCGTTGGCCTGCTGCGCCTGCAGCGCGGCCAGATCCCCCCGCGCGCTGTCGAGCCCGGAGCGGGCCCTCTGGTATTCGCTGAGGTTGGTATAACCCTTGGGCAGCAGCACTTGCTGACGCTGGTAGTTTTGTTCGGCGAGGTGCAGCCGCGACTGTCGTACGGCGACTTCGGCACTGGCTGACGCCAGCTCGGTCTTTTGCTCGCGCGCGTCGAGTCTGGCCAGAACTTGCCCGACCCGCACTCGATCCCCGACATCCACATAGCGCTTGATCAGCTTGCCGGAGACACGAAACGATTGCTCGGTCACCTTGCGTGCCTGGATGTCGCCCGTCAGCGTCACACTGCTGGCGACGTTCAGTAAGGCAACCGGTTGCGCGGTGACTCGCACCAGCGCCTTTTCTGCGGGTTTTCCTGCAGAACAGGCGCTGAGCGAGAGTAGCGAGATGAAACCCAGTACCACGCCGGGCTGAGTGTACAGAGAGTGCAACGGCCGGATATTTCCGGAAACACGGCAGCACGAACGCCGGAGCGTTGCAAAGGGAAAAGTCATCAACGAATAGCACTGCCCGATCAAAGAAGCCAACATCATCCATGAGTCACAGCGTCAGACCGGAAAAGCGCAAGGGCTTCCCGGGCCAGGCGAGCGAGCTTCAGGCCATCGCGGTGACGCTGGGCCAAACCTCCTGGTTAGCTTCAGTGCCCAAAAATGTCAGTACGTTTCTTTGCGAGTGGTGCCACGCCGCCTTGCTTTCCAGGTCCAGAAAGTGCCCGGTGTCCGGAACTACGTTGAAACTGCTTTTGGCAATGTAGTTGGAAAACATGCGGGCATCTGCAACGGTGGTGTATTCATCTTTTTCACCGTTGATGAACAGCACCGGAATGTTGATCGAGGAAAAACGCTCGACGTAATTACTGGCGCTTAGTTGGCGAATCTGGCTGATGTGAAAGTCGATCTGGCGATATTCGTGCTCGGCAAGACTGATCAGGTGCTTGTAGTTATAGAGTTTGAACAGGCGCGGCAGGTACTTGCCCACGGTGTCGTTGAGCAGTGAGCCGATCTTGCGTTTTTCTCGCGCGGCGAGGTAGACCTGGGCGTTGTCGATATAGTCGAGCATGGCCTCGTTGAGCACCGGCGAGAACGAGCTGATGATGGCTTTTTCTACGGATGGAGGGCATGCAGAGAGGGCCAGCAGGGCCGATACACCGCCCCAGGAGACCGACAGCAGGTGGTTTACCTGATAGAGATCAATCAGTTGGAGGAGAATGTTTACTTCATCTTCCTTGCTGACAATCATGTCGTCCGGGTTATGCGCTCGGGATTGTCCCGAAAACGGCAGATCGAACAGCACCAGGTTGTAGTGCGGTTGCAAGTACTTGACCGTCTGCCCGAAAGAGCCAGTGGTCGACAGTGCACCGTTGACCAGCAGAATGGTCTTGGCGTCGCTGCCTTTCCAGTAAGTCTCGGCGTAAACCTTGTACTTACCGATCGTTAGAATCTTCGATTGTGCGCCCATAACAGCCTCCCAGCTAAAATGTTATCCAGCAATTAATGCAGCGTTCTCTGCTTCGGCAGCCATGCCAAAGCCTCGCCTGGTAAGTGGCGAAATCCGGTGAGTTATTATTCTGGGTGCAGCGGAAACGTTACCGCAGGAACTGTGTCTGCCCGGACATAGATAACGCAGTGCCAGCATTGCGACAAGTCACTGACGTCATAAAAATGTCTAGTCGCTCACGTTTCACCTTGGCGTTTGGCCATCATGTTTTGCGAAAGAGAAGGATTTAATCGGGGAAAAACGCCGTATCCAGCCTTAAAAGCGTATTTATTGAGAGGAACTTGCGCAGGCTGAAACGGTGAAGCAGGGTATGATTTTGTAACACCTAGTTACAATTTTATGCTTGGCAGAACGCGCCAGATTAATATCTAAGTCGCTGAAACCCTTGGGCCAGACGCGTTAATCTCGTCAAAAAGCAGGCGCGATCGTGCAATCGTGGGCTTGAAAAGTGCCTGAATATCAGGCCAGCGTATTCACTGTGCTGCATTCCAGCAGCAAACTTGCGCCGCCGTAATCGCTGGTGCCTATCTGCAGCGTAAAACCGTGCAGATTGACGATGGCGGCCACTACCGAGAGACCGAGGCCGAAGCCGCTTTGCTCGGTTCCGGCCTCACTGCGATAAAAGCGCTGGAAGACAGCGGCGCGCTCGGCGACGGGGATGCCAGGGCCGGAATCCTCTACCTCGATGCACGGTGTGGTACCGCCTGGGGCAGGGTAGGCGCTGACTTTGACGACTCCACCGGCAGGGGTGAACTTGATTGCGTTGCCCAGCAGGTTGGTCAGTGCCTCGAACAGCAGGGCGCGGTCGCCCACCAGGGTGGGTAACGTTTCATGCAGGTCAAGTATCAGGGTGATCTGGTCTTCTTCAGCCAGCGGCAGGTGGAAGTCGTGCAGCTCCTGCAGTAATGGGCGCAGTTCCAGTTCAACGAATGCCGAGCGCCGCTGGCGGTCTTCCAGCTCGGAGATGCGCAGCAGTCCACGAAAGCGTGCCATCAGCGTGTCAGCTTCGCTGATGACCTGGGCAATCTGCGTGGCATGGGTCGAATCGTGGGCTGACTGCTGTTGAATACGGTAAAGCTGCGCACGTAAGCGCGTCAGCGGTGTGCGCAGGTCATGGGCGATGTTGTCGCAGACGCCCTTGACCTCGTTCATGAGCTTTTCGATGCGGTCCAGCATGGCGTTGACGATCACCGCCAGCATGTCTAGCTCATCGCGCCTGTTGGAGACCGGCAGACGGCCGGCCATGTCGCCGGCGATGATCGATTCGGCGCTGGCCTGGATCGCACGGATACGCCGCAACGGTCGCCGGCGCAGCAAGTGCCAGCCGGCAACACCGGGAATGATGGTCAGCGAGATGCCCCACAGCAAGGCATGCAGGATTAGCGTGCTCACCGCAAACAGCGAGCCGTTCTCGCGAACCAGCACCAGCCAGCGGCCGTCCGAGGTGCGATTGACGATCGCATCGCAACTGCCTTGCGGCATGCCTGGATCGTCCGACTCGATGCAATCGTTCAGCACATGAATCTGGCCGTCTATCGGCAGGTTTTTCGGGACGCTGTTGATAGGCCCGGCAACCGGCCGGAAGTTCTCGTCGAACAGACCGTAGGCATCCACGGACCGGGTATCGAAGGTCATGCTGGTGGCCAGAGCGTCCACCAGTCCTTGCCCCTCGAAGCGCGAAAACAGTTGCTGGCGATGGGTAAGTGACTGGCGGGCGAGAGTGTCCAGATAGGACGTCACCTCCCAGTACAGGACGCCAAGCAGAATCACGCTCCAGGCTACGAACAGCGAGCTGTACAGCGCCAGTAATCGACTCGTTGATGATCGCCAGCCGTCAGACGGGTTCGGCAATGACATAGCCGGATCCTCGCACGGTCTGAATGAGCTGTGCGGTGCCGGGTTGGTCGATCTTTTTGCGCAGACGGCCGATGTGAACGTCGATCAGGTTGGTGCCCGGATCGAAGTGGTAGCCCCAGACTTCCTGAAAAATCATCATTCGCGTGATGATCTGTCCGCTGTTGCGCATCAGAAACTCAAGCAGCTTGAATTCGGTGGGCAGCAGGATCAGCGGCTCGCCGCCGCGACACGCTTCCCGGGTAATCAGGTTCAGTTCCAGGTCGGCAACCTGCAATACCGTCTTGGCGGCACTGACCGGGTTGCTGCGCCGCAACAGCACCTCGACGCGCGCAGCCATCTCATCCGACGCGAAGGGCTTTGGCAGATAGTCGTCCCCTCCGGCACGCAGGCCGCGAACGCGCTCGTCCACGTCGGAGAGGGCGCTGATCATCAGGATCGGCGTGGAAATGCCCTGGGCGCGCAAGTGGGTGACGATGGTCAGACCATCCATCTCCGGCAACATGCGGTCCAGGGTAATAAGGTCATAATCACCACTCACTGCACGCGCCAGGCCGTCACGGCCATTGTCGACCCAGTCCACTTCCAGCCCGTGGCTGCTGAGTTCGGTCACGATTTCCTTTGCAGTGATGGCATCATCTTCGATTGCCAGAATTCGGGTCATGGTCCCTGCCTGAATAGATGCGTTCAAAGAGTCATTCTGCCTTTAAAATCCGCCGCGTTTCCTGAAAGAAAGTTTAATGATAGGGATCATATTTCTCGCTTTGCCGTGAAATCCGCTTCCTTGAGCTTCTGCGCCTTCTCCAGGCGAAGTTTTTCTTCCTTGTTTTTGCGATCGCGCTCCATTTTCTCTGTGGTGTCTTTTTCACTGCGGATCTGCGCATGGCTGATCAAAGCGAAAATAAAACTGCCACCGATGATGTTGCCTGCCAGCGTGGGGCCTGCGAAGGCAAACCAGAAATCCTTCCAGCCCAGCTCACCCGCGAATACAAGATAGGATACTTCGGCCGAACCCACCACGATGTGCGTGAAGTCGCCGAGCGCCATCAGGTAAGTGATAAGCACAATGATCGCTATCTTGGCGTTTTCCATCGACGCGATCATCCAGACCATGGTCGCAATCATCCAGCCCGAGACGATGCCCTTGGAAAACATCTGGGCCATGTCGTTTTCCATGACCTTGTGGCCAATTTCCAGAAACGCCTTGTCTGTGCTGGTATCGAAAATCGGCAGATTGAGCATGACATAGGCCACCGTCAGCGTACCGACCAGGTTGCCGGTCAGAACCACACCCCACAAACGCAGCAGCCGCCCGATGTTGGCCAGGTTCAGCTTGCTCATGACGGGTAGCACAGCCGTGATGGTGTTTTCCGTGAACAGTTGCTGGCGCGCCAGGATGACCGCCAGAAACCCTGCAGAATAGCCGAGGCTGCTGATCACATGACTGCCGGGGATGCCTTCCAGGCGCGAGTTCAACAACCCCATGGCCATCAGCGACAGGCCCATGGTCAGCCCTGCAGCCAGTGCCGACCACCACAGCGCGGCTACGCTGCGCTCCAGTTCGTGGTCGCCCTGCATGCGAATGGTTTCGTGCAACACCGCCGCGCGGGGCGGCTGATTCTCATCAATCTCGCGCTCTTCCTCGGCGGAAAGGCCGGGGGTTTTGCCATCTACTTCGTGATCCATACAACGTCCTCAGCGCCAGTGATGAAATGGACCGACCGGGGCAATGTCGGGCCGATGGTTCAGACAGGCGCCGCGCGCTGTCGTTCGCCAGCGGCGGGGCGTATCGAGAAATGTTTGAGTCAGTTGGCAGAATGTGTCGGTCTAGCCCAGCAGATCAGCGCTCTGCACGCGTTCGATACCCATGCCCAGCATGGTCCTCCAAGCGTGCTCCAGCGAGCCGTTCATGTCGATGGCGCGACAGGCGTCTTCGACCACAAAAGTGTTGAAACCCGCACTGCGTGCATCCTGCGCCGACCAGGCGACACAGAAGTCCAGCGCCAGACCGACCACGAACAGCGTGTCGATGCCGCGCTCTGTCAGATACCCGGCCAGCCCTGTGCGGGTCGTGCGGTCTGCTTCCAGAAATGCCGAGTAACTGTCGATGTGCGCATTGCAGCCCTTGCGCAGGACCAGTTGCGCGTGCGGCAGGTCGAGGTCTGCATGTAACCGCGCACCGTGACTGCCTTGTACGCAATGATCCGGCCACAGCGTCTGCGGACCGTAGGGCAGGGTAATGCTCTCGAACGGCAGGCGCTGCGCATGGCTGGAAGCAAAGGAAATGTGCCCGGCAGGGTGCCAGTCCTGAGTGATGACCACATGGGAAAAGCGCGCACCCAGGCGATTGATCAACGGCAGCAGCGCATCACCTCCAGCCACCGCCAGTTGCCCGCCGGGCATGAAGTCGTACTGCATGTCGATCACCAGCAAGGCGCATCGAGGATCGGCAGGCTTGTGGGAAAGGGGCATCGTGGGTTCTCTGGTAAGGAGCAATGAGCGCAGTTTGCCTGTTTATCGCCACATTGGCTAAGCGTCATACCGTGACCGAGCAAGAGTATTTTTGGGAATTTGTATCAGGCGTTAATACGAATCTGTACTATTCGCAAAAAATCCTGCCAGGTCCCAAGAGGTCTGGTTTCTTGCCAAGGGCTGCATGTCGATGCGTCGTACTCTCGTTTCACTTTGCGTTATCCAGGCTATCTCTCAAGCGGCCTGGGCTGATCAGGTGGCTGGCATCCAGCCTGCCATGGAGTTGCAGAATATCGATATCCAGGGCGCCGCCAATGCCGAAACGGCACAAGGGCCGGTCGATGGTTATCGGGCCACACGGTCCGCCAGCGCCACGCGTACCGATACCTCGTTGCACGAGACCCCGCAATCGGTCAGCGTCGTGACCCGCGAGGCGGTCGAGGACATCGGTTCCACACGTTTGCAGGATGCTCTCGACTACGCGGGTGGCGTCGGGCGAGCCAACAACTTCGGCGGCCAGGGGCTGACCACGTTTACGGTGCGCGGCTTCACCACCGGCGAGTTCTATCGCAACGGCTTCCCGATCAATCGTGGTTATCCGAACATGCCGGACGCCAACACCATCGAGCGCCTTGAGGTGCTGCGTGGTCCGGCCACCACGCTCTACGGTCGCGGCGATCCGGGCGGCACCTTCAATGTAGTTTCCAAACAGCCGTTGGCCGAGCCTTCCGTTACCTTGGGCAGTCAGCTCAATGATCAGGGCATGAAGCGCGGGACGCTGGATGCCTCCGGGCCACTGGATGATGAAGGCCGTTTTGCCTATCGCC
Source organism: Pseudomonas syringae KCTC 12500 (assembly GCF_000507185.2). Lineage (NCBI taxonomy): Bacteria > Pseudomonadati > Pseudomonadota > Gammaproteobacteria > Pseudomonadales > Pseudomonadaceae > Pseudomonas > Pseudomonas syringae. The sequence continues at coordinate 34,080 of NZ_AYTM02000002.1, read as the reverse complement.
TGAATGTCGTGGGTGAGGGCGGCGATACGTTCCGTGACCACGTCGAAACCGAGCGCTATGGTGTGGCGCCGGTATTGAGCTGGCAGGTCAACGACGCCACGCGCATCACCTTCGAAGGTGACTTCATGCGCAATAACGCGCCGCTGGATCGTGGCTTGACGCGTTATGCCAACCAGACGGGCACCGCTTCCCGCGACACGTTCTTCGGCGAGAAGAGTGTGGGCAAGCTGCATAACGATAACAACATGGCACAGCTGCGCTTCGAGCATGACCTCAATCCGGACTGGACGCTGGGCGGTGGCGTGCAGATCCTTGATGGTTCCCTGCAAGGCGATGCCATCGAGGCCAACGGGCTGGCGGCGGACGGTCGCACCCTCGGGCGCAACTTCAACTATCGCAAGCTGGAATGGACCGATCGCGATGTGCAGCTGAATCTGACCGGGCATTTTTCCGCGGGCGGTTTCGAGCACACGCTGCTGACCGGTGTCGAGTACGAAGATTATGACTACAAGTCGATCATTCAACGCTCCAGCGGTGCAGTCAGTGCCTACCCGATCGACCTCTTCAATCCGGTCTACGGCCAGGCTCGTCCGGCACTGACCCGGACGACAACCCACGACAAGGAGAACCTCAAGACCTGGGCTGCCTTCGTGCAGGATCAGGTGGCCCTGACCGAGCGTCTGAAGCTGCTGGGCGGTGTGCGTCTGGAGCGTTTCGAACACGATTACGATTCTTTCCTGCCCGGCACCAGCAGCTGGACTGCCAGCGATAACGCGGTCACACCGCGCCTCGGCCTGAGCTACGACCTGACCGACGACCTTGCCGTCTACGCCACCACCGCTCGCTCGTTCAAGCCCAACAGCGGTGCCAGCCGACTGGGTGGCGGGTTCAAGCCGGAGGAGGGCAAGTCCTATGAAGTCGGAACCAAGTGGGAAGCGCTGGACGGGCAGCTGAGTGTCGACACGGCGATCTATCAGATCGAAAAGCGTAACGTGCTGACCACCGATCCGCTCGATTCAACGTTCAGTGTGGCGGCGGGCGAGGTGCGCAGTCGCGGCCTGGACCTGAACGTGGTCGGCAACCTGACGCCGCAATGGCGTGTAATGGGCAGCTACGCCTACGTGGACGCCGAGGTCACCAAGGACAACACGCTACGCTCCGGTACACGGTTGATGAACATTCCCGAGCAAACGTTCAGCCTGCTCAACGTCTACGAGTTTCAGGACGGCGCCCTGCGTGGTCTGGGCCTGGGCGGCGGCGGTCGCTATGTCGACCAGCGCGCCGGGCGGACAGCCAACACCTCTTTCTCGATGGACAGCTATACGGTGTTTGACCTGCTGGCCTATTACAAGGTCAACCCGCACGTGAAGCTCAATCTGGACCTGAAGAATGTGTTCGACACAGACTATGAGGAAGGCTCTTTCGGCAATGTCTATGCCTATCCGGGGGCTCCACGGACAGTGCAGGTGGGGATTGCCTATACGTTGTGATGCCGTGTGCCGGTATCGGGTTCTGATGGAGAAAGCCTGACCCTTTCAAGGGCAGGTTCAGCAGCGTGTGTCATGGGCACCGGCCCTTGCGCACACGCGGCCATGCATCATCAGTACTGATCGGCCGTTGAAAAACCGGCACGATGGCGAAGTTTGCCCCCTTGGAACTGTTCCTTGCCGGGCAAAATATCCGCTCCGGCTGCTTTGAGAGCACTCATATTATCCCGCAAGGCGTTGGTGGCGGCGTCCTTTTGCTGGAAGGTATTGTTTGCTGTCAGGTTGGCATTACCCACTTCGCCAATCTGGAATTTATAGCCAGCCTCTTTCAATGCCTTGATCTGGCTGGCGAGTCGCGAAGAGGCTTCGCTTTCTCTGGCATACACATGGAAGCTTCCAATCAGGGCTGGGTTGTCGTCGCCATTGGCAGCCTTTAATTGAACGGCAAACTTGACCAGGCCGCTTTGCGGACCTGCGGTCAGGCCACCCCCCCAATTGCTGTCTTCGACAACAATACTTCCCCTATAACCGGCATCGCGCGCGGATTTAATTAATGTGGTCTGCATGTCAGCCCATTCCTGACTTGCGCTTTTACCGCCCTGATGGAAGGTATCCAGTACAAAGCCTGTACGACTGCCAAACCTTTTGACAATGGTACTGATGTCGGCCGCGGCCTCCTTCAATTTGTCCCCCGTCAGCACGTTTCCGCTACCCTGGTTCGCATCGTCGCGGAACGTGAACTGAACTTTTACACCCTGTTTGCCCCCTTCACTGAGCAATGCTCTGAGCTTATCCAACTGCCTGCTGTCCTTGATCTGATCGTGCGTCATCTGAAAGCGCAAGGTTCCGCCTCCAATCGCTTTCAGGTCCTGAATCATCTTCGTGGCAGCGGCAGGTGTGGCGATATCATCAGGATTGACGTTGGCTCCCCCGCGCAAGACGGGCTCGGGGGTTTTGACGGGGTCTGAAGCGGAAACCTTGTCTTTGTCTTTGATTTTTGTATCTGGCTCGGCAGAGGTCGTGTTGTCTTTGACAGGGGCCGCGTCATTAAGCATGGCCTTGGTATAGACCGGCGACGTTTCCGCTGCTTCAGCGGAGCGCCTGTCGGAGGGGGTGTAGGTATCAAATTTCGTCTGCGTATCCGAAGTTGCAGCCGTCGTGCCAGCGCTCGCCGGCTGTGGGGTCCTGTCTGCCATGACAGGTTTTTCGTTAGCTGCCATGAGGCTGTCATGTGGCCCGACTGAGCGGATATTCATCGGATGTCTCTGTGGTCTATGCGAAAAGTGACTGCGCCTGGTGAAGCAGCAGAATGAAGCTCGAGGCAGGCGATAACTTCTAAAATGACAGTGTCCATATAAACACGTAGGAAACTTGATTGAACGATTGTGCGACTGTTTCCATGTTTCTGTTGGTTATTGATGCTCGGGCTCAGGGTGCGACTGTATCCCGCACATTGTCCACTGGACGAGCAGGTTCGTATAGAACTCATTTTCCGTGCAGCAAAAGTCTGGCCGGTTAATTCGGTTATGGCCTTTTTCTGTCCAAAGCGCTGGTCGTTTACTGGCCTGAAAGCGAGGGCCGACATCGCGGCCCGTGATCAGGCTTTAAAGCGGCTGATACGCAACGCCCAGGAGCAGCGTGGCATCCATAGGTTACAGCCTGATGTTGCAGGGCTCGTCAGCCAAACACCCGAATGGGCGACCCCGCATGCCACGCCTGGATGTCTTCGATCATCTGCCCGTAGAAAGTCCGGTAGTTGTTCTCGGTGACGTACCCGATGTGCGGGGTCGCCAGCACGTTGTCCAGGGTACGGAACGGGTGGTCGGCCGGCAGCGGTTCGATGTCGAAGACGTCCAGCGCTGCGCCGGCGATTCTGCGCTGCTGCAGTGTTTCGATCAGCGCGGCCTGATCGATGATCGGGCCGCGTGACGAATTGATCAGATAAGCGCCGGGCTTCATCCAGTTCAGTGCTTCTGCGTCCACCAGGCCACGGCTGCGATCGCTGAGCACCAGGTGTACCGACAGCACATCGGCCTGTTCGAACAGTTGCTGTTTGCTGACATAGGTGACGCCGGACTCGGCAGCAGCCTCTGGCGTCAGGTTCTGGCTCCAGGCAATGACCTTCATGCCGAATGCCTGCCCGTAGCGGGCGATCCACTTACCGATACTGCCCAGGCCGAGAATGCCCAGGGTTTTGCCATTAAGGTCGCTGCCCAGTCCTGCCTGCCAGTTGCCGGCACGCAACGAGTTGGCCTCGGCCACCAGGTTGCGGGTGATGCCCATGATCAGCGCCCAGGTCAGCTCCGGTGCCGCATGCTTATAGCTTTCAGTTCCACACACGACAATGCCCTGACGCTTGGCCGCAGCGGTATCAATCGCCGCATTGCGCATACCGCCGGTGACCAGCAGTTTCAGCGCCGGCAGCTGGCTGAGCAATGTCGCATCGAACAGGGTTCGCTCGCGCATCACGCAAATGATGTCGAAGTCTCGCAGGCGCCGCGCCATGGTCGATGTATCGGCAGGGTAGTCATGCAGAAAACTGACCTTGCCCACTGAATCAAGCACGGACCAGTCCACTACAGTGCTGGCTACGTTTTGCCAGTCATCGAGTACCGCTATTTTCAATGGGGTCATTGTCTGAAGGCCTCTTGACGGGATTGTTTTCCAAGGCCAACGCTAATTGAACAGGCTGGCGGCGATGTTGATCGAAAAACCCAGAATCGCGGTGTTGAACACAAAACAGATCAACGACTGGCCGAGCACGACCTTGCGCATTTCACGCGTCGCAACGCCAACGTCGGAGGTTTGCACCGCGACGCTGAGGGTGAACGAAAAGTACAGAAAATCCCAGTAATCGGGGTTCTTTTCACCGCCCACAAATGCCAGCGCGGGCTCTTTGCCTTTCCAGGTGTAGAACATGCGTGCGTAATGCAGGCTGAAGATCACGCCGATCATCAGCCAGGATCCTATGACCGTCAGGCCGGTGAAGGCGTGGTGAAGCATCTTGGCGTCGTTGGAAAGGCCTTTGCTGTTGGCGATTTCAAAAATGATTGCGGCCAGGCTGGCCAGCGCCGCAACGCAGACCGTCACCAGAATGACCCCCGCGTTTTCGTCTTCTCTCATCGCGACCCGCCGCACATCGTCAGCGTCGCTGCGCAGCGTGCGGATGAAAATCATGATCAGATAAAGCCAAACCCCTGTGTCCCAGCCAGTCAGCAGGCTCTGGGTCAGTGTCGAGTGAGGGATGAGCCAGGACCAGGCGATGCCTGCGGTCAGGCCGACCAGAGCGGCAAGGGTGAGGCGAGGGCGGGTGCGGGCGAGATGGCGCATGCGGTCTAATCGTTACTGGACATTACCAGACAGTAGCATGCCGCTTCGGCAAGCCAAATTCGATTAAAAAAAACGGCGCGCAAGGGGGTTGCGCGCCGTGTGCCAGCCAGAGGTTGAACAGGCGGCGAGTCAACGGCGAATGTCAGACCGATTCAACGCACCAGACAAGGCTGCTTGTTGTTGAATTTCCAGTCCGGGATCAGAAACTGCATGGCCACGGCGTCGTTACGCGCGCCCAGGCCCATGCCTTTATAGAGTTCGTGAGCCTTGGCCAACTGGTCCATGTCCAGCTCGACACCGAGCCCCGGTTTCTTCGGAACCTCGACCTTGCCACCGAGGATTTGCAGCGGCGCCTTGGTGAGACGCTGACCGTCCTGCCAGATCCAGTGTGTATCGATCGCGGTGATAGTGCCCGGCGCTGCAGCGGCCACGTGGGTGAACATCGCCAGGGAAATATCAAAATGGTTGTTAGAGTGCGAGCCCCAGGTCAGGCCCCACTCGTTGCACATCTGCGCCACCCGTACCGAGCCCTGCATGGTCCAGAAGTGCGGGTCGGCCAGCGGAATGTCCACTGACTGCAACTGTATGGCGTGACCCATTTCCCGCCAGTCGGTGGCGATCATGTTGGTGGCTGTCTTGAGTCCGGTAGCGCGGCGGAATTCGGCCATCACTTCGCGACCGGAATAACCGTTTTCTGCGCCGCACGGATCTTCGGCGTAGGCCAGCACATGATGCTGATCGCGGCACAGGCGGATCGCTTCCTTGAGCGACCAGGCACCATTGGGGTCCAGCGTAATGCGCGCGTCGGGGAAGCGTTCGGCGAGCGCCGTCACTGCTTCGATTTCCTGGTCGCCGCTCAACACGCCGCCCTTGAGCTTGAAGTCCTGAAAGCCGTAACGCTGATGCGCGGCTTCGGCCAGGCGCACCACGGCCTCTGGAGTCAGTGCTTCTTCATGGCGGATACGGAACCAGTCGTTGTCGGCCTCCGGTTCGCTGCGGTAGGCCAGATCGGTCTTGCGCTGGTCGCCAACATAAAACAGGTAACCGAGCATTTCGACCTGATCGCGCTGCTGACCTTCGCCCAGCAGCGCCGCAACCGGTACTTCCAGATGCTGGCCAAGCAGGTCGAGGAGCGCCGCCTCCAGCGCGGTGACCGCATGAATGGCAATGCGCAGGTCGAACGTCTGCAAGCCACGGCCACCGGAGTCCCGATCGGCAAACGCCTTGCGTGCCTCGTTGAGAATCTTCTGGTAAGTGCCAATGCTGCTGCCGACGACCAGCGATCGCGCGTCTTCCAGCGTCTGGCGAATCAGCTCGCCGCCAGGCACTTCGCCCACACCGACATGTCCTGCATTGTCCTTGAGAATGATCACGTTGCGGGTGAAGTAGGGGCCATGTGCGCCGCTCAGGTTGAGCAGCATGTCGTCATGGCCCGCTACGGGCACAACCTGCATCTCGGTAATGACGGGGGCCTTGCTGGTGATATTGGATTGCTGAATGTTCATGACGGGTCCTTTAAACGTAAGGCCTTGAAAATATGACCGATGAAAAAGCGGCTGCGCACGTGCATCAGTGGGTTGCCGGCGTCTGAATGGCGGCGACCGGCGTCGCGCCAGGCTTGGGGTTATTGCGCGCGGCTAAAACAATGATCGCGGCGATGATCGAAGTGGCGGTCAGGCCATACAGTCCGCCCTGGATCGAGCCGGTGTGTTCTTCCAGCAGGCCGAATGTGGTCGGTGCCACGAAGCCGCCGAGGTTGCCCACCGAATTGATCAGCGCGATGACCGCAGCGGCGATCCGTGCGTCCAGATAGGCCTGTGGGATCGGCCAGAACAACGAAGAAGCCGACTTGAAACCCAGCGCTGCAAAGCAGATGGCAACGAAGGCGAAGATCGGGCTGCCGGTGGTCGACATGAACATCCCGGCAGCGGCAATCAGTAGCGCAATGGCTACCCAGGCCTGCTGACGTTTCCACTTGGCGGACAGCGTGGCGAACACGTACATGCCGATGATCGACAGCAGCCACGGAATCGAGTTGAACATGCCGACTTCGAAGTCAGTCAGACTGCCCATTTTGCGGATAATGCTCGGCAGCCAGAACGTCGCTGCGTAAATCGTCAGCTGGATGAAGAAGTAGATCAGGCAGAACAGAATGATCTGACCGTCCTTGAGCAGCTTGCCGATGGAGGCCTTGACCGGCGTCGCCGCTTCACGGGCAGCCTGTTCGGCATCGATGGCGTTGACCAGCGCATCCTGTTCTTCGCGGGTCAGCCACTTGGCATCGTGTGGCTTGGAGTCCAGCCAGAACCAGACGAAGAAGCACAGGCCGACCGAGAACATGCCTTCGATGAAGTACATCCACTGCCAGCCTTTCAGGCCGAAACCGGTGATTTGCAACAGCAGGCCGGACAACGGGCCCGAGATCAGCGAGGCGATGGCCGAGCCGCTGAGAAAGATGGCAATCGCCTTGCCACGCTCGACGCCAGGCAGCCAGCGGGTGAAGTAGTAGATCACACCTGGAAAGAAACCGGCCTCGGCCACGCCGAGCAGAAAGCGCAGGATGTAGAAGTGGGTTTCGGTCTGGATGAAGGCCATGCAGGCGGCGACGATACCCCAGGTGAGCATGATTCGCGTCAGCCAGATACGCGCGCCGACTTTCTGCAGCAGGATGTTGGAAGGGACTTCGAAGAGGGCGTAGCCGATGAAGAACAGTCCGGCACCCAGGCCATAGGCTGCAGCGCCGATACCCAAGTCATGCTCCATGTGCGAACGCACGAAGCCGATGTTGACCCGGTCGATGTAGTTGACGATGAACATGATGACGAAAAGCGGCAGGACGTGACGTTTGACCTTGGATACGGCTGAATTCAGAACCGAACCTGTGCCGTCGGCCATCCTGGAATTGGATGTGCTCACAGTTGAATCTCCCACTCGTTGTTTTTATGCGGGTATGTGCGAAGTGTGTCCTTCGCATTGTCGGTCATCATACAAGTAAAAAGCCGTTGTGCAATCCCTTGGCAGTGATGATCTGCGCGATTATTAAACCGGAGGCATTCGCCGTTGTGCAGGTGTGCCCGGCATATATGACTGTGTTGAATTGAAGTTTAGACCAATAAATACAGGGGTTTTGCTTGTGTGCATTAGCTGGGCTTGGTGGGTGCCATTGAGCGCAATGGCTGACGGAAGGCAAGATGCGCGGAAACAGGCGCTTTGACATGCGGGGAATGCTTGTAATACAAGTAAGACAACTGCGCAGGGCTGTTAAACCCGGCTTCTGGCCGCTCCCAGCCCAGTATTCGCGCTGCCACGGCCGTGATACGGCAGCTTAAACAGACAAGTCAGGATTCATTCATTATGCAAGAGCCTGCCAGCACAGCGCCCAAACGCCGTCAGCACAGCCTGGCCACTGATCTGGTCACCGAACTGAGCCAGCGAATTCTGCTCGGCAAGATCGCACCCGGACAGAAGCTGCCGTCCGAGAACCAGATCGTTCGCGAGCATGGCGTCAGTCGAACTGTGGTGCGTGAAGCGATCTCCAAATTGCAGGCGTCCGGGCTGGTGGTGACCCATCACGGCATCGGCACATTCGTGCTCGAGCGCAGTGACCAGACGGGGCTGCGGCTCAAGGTCGAGACCGTTTCCAGAGTGCGCGATATCATCGAACTGCGTATCGGCCTGGAAACCCAGGCGGTGGCGCTGGCAGCTGTGCGCCGTACCGATGAGCAACTGGCGGCTATGCGTCAGGCGCTGGATGATTATCAGGACCTCCTGGCCAACGACGACAGCTGTGTCGAGGCTGACAAACGCTTTCACATGTTGATCGCCGAAGCCACCGGCAACCCGTATTTTCTGGAGATCATGCAACACCTGGGCAGCGCGGTCATTCCGCGCAGCCGCATTGCATCGAGCGAGCGGGCAGGCAACAACCTCGCGCATCAGGGCTATCTGGCCAACCTCGAACACGAAGCACTGCTCAGCGCCATTCGCCGCAAAGACCCGGATGCCGCGCGCGCGGCGATGTGGACGCACCTGAGCAACAGCCGAGAGCGGCTGGTCCCGCTGGAGTAGTCGCGAACGTGTTTGCTCGCACAAGAGCCTCTCATGCTTGAGCGTATGGCAAAAATGTAGGAGCTAACGTGTTCGCGAAAGTACCCTTACAGCCGCAGAAGATTTGGCGTTCAAAACACCGCCTTCGCGAACAAGTTCGCTCCTACAAAAGCACCCCATGCTCAAGCGTACGGCAAAAATGCAGGAGCGAACTTGTTCGCGAAAGTACCCTTACAGCCGCAGAAGATTTGGCGTTCAAAGCACCGCCTTCGCGAACAAGTTCGCTCCTACAAAAGCCCCCATGCTTGAGCGTACGGCAAAATGCAGGAGCGAACTTGTTCGCGAAAGGGCCCGTACAGCCGCAGAAGATTCGGCGCTCAAACAACGCCTTCGCGAACAAGTTCGCTTGTATGGTAAGACTTGAAGGGAGGAGGAGGGACTTAGTTCGCTTCTGACTGTTCGCGCAGTACAGACCCGTAGGAGATTTCACCCCTCCTCCTTTCACCCAAGCGCCGATAAAGAATGCTTAAGGCTCACAACCTACGATAGAAACAAGCCTGCGCCTCTGGGTGGCCCCTTCAAGTCTGTAAACCTTATCCCCGAGGAGGCGTTATGGCAATGCGGGTTACTCTGGAAAAACCGATCATCGGTGTAGATGTCGCCAAGAATGAGCTGGTGATCTACCACGATCAATATGATCGACTTGAGGCAATCCCCAATACCAAAGTCGCCATCACCCAATGGCTGAAGGCCTTGGCGAGCAGCTGCGCCATCGCCATCGAAGCCACTAACGTCTATCACGTCCTGTTCGCGGATGCGGCCCACGAAGCAGGCTGTGACGTTTATATGGTGGATGGCTATCAGCTCAGTCATTACCGTAAAGGCGTCAACATACGCGCCAAAACCGATGCCCAAGATGCTCGTTTGTTGGCCCGATACCTGAAAAACGAGCTTGATGAGTTGCGGCCCTGGATACCTGCGAGCCCGCTTTATCGGCAGCTTCTGAGCCTGTTCCGACGTCGTGCAGCCTTGGTTCAGGCTCGTACTGGCCTGGTACAAAGCTGGACCAACGAGCCTTTTCTGAGAACAGCGTTCGCCAATCAGGTCAACTCGATGAAACGATTTGAGGCGCTCGTTGAAAAGAAGATTCGCGATGTACTGCAGGAAGCCGGGCTGATGAGGCAGGTCAACCGCTGTATGAAAGTAGAAGGGATCGGCTTTCTGACTGCAGCTCGCTTGGTCACTTCTTTTCAGCGAGGCGAGTTCAGCGGAGCGAACGCCTTTATCGCGTTTCTTGGGCTGGACCTGAGAGTATCCAAATCAGGGCAAAGTGATGGACCTCGTCGATTGACCAAACGCGGCGATCCAGAAGCCCGACGGTTGCTGCACAACGCGGCTATGTCCGGGAGCCGTACGCCGGCCTGGAAGCCTTTTTATGAAGAGCAGAGAAAGCGTGGCTTTAGTACAACTCGCGGCTATGTCCGGGAGCCGTACGCCGGCCTGGAAGCCTTTTTATGAAGAGCAGAGAAAGCGTGGCTTTAGTACAACTCAAGCGCTGGTCATGCTCTCCCGAAAGTTGGCTCGAGTAGTCTTCGCTCTGTTAAAGAACCAGAGCGAATATCAAACAAAAGTGGCTTGAGGGCTTTCCCAAAACCATAGAATCTCCTACAAAAGCCCCCATGCTTGAGCGTACGGCAAAATGCAGGAGCGAACGTGTTCGCGAAAGGGCCGTACAGCCGCAGAAGATTTGGTGTTCAAAACACCGCCTTCGCGAACAAGTTCGCTCCTACAAAAGCACCCCATGCTCAAGCGTATGGCAGAAATGCAGGAGCGAACGTGTTCGCGAAAGGGCCCGTACAGCCGCAGAAGATTTGGCGTTCAAAGCAACGCCTTCGCGAACAAGTTCGCTCCTACAAAAGCACCCCATGCTCAAGCGTATGGCAGAAATGCAGGAGCGAACGTGTTCGCGAAAGGGCCCGTACAGCCGCAGAAGATTTGGCGTTCAAAGCAACGCCTTCGCGAACAAGTTCGCTCCTACAAAAATCCCCATGCTTGAGCGTACGGCAAAAATGTAGGAGCGAACTTGTTCGCGAAAGGGGCCGTACAGCCGCAAAAGATTCGGCGCTCAAAACAACGCCTTCGCGAACAAGTTCGCTCCTAAATAGGCGTGGCCCCCGGTATCAACAATACAAGGGCGGCGGTTGCGTACTACGGCGTTGCGTTCAGCACGCCGAGCATCACGTGTGTCTGCCACTCGAAATACGGGTTGAAGGTCAGCCGCGCATGGATCTTGCCCGGCTCGGTGTAGCCCCAGTCCGAATACCACACCGGCTCGCCCGCCATGCATTTGGCGGTGTCCGGTGTGCTCTGGCCGTTCCAGCAGATACGCTGGCTGCCCGATAGGCCGTAAAGCGGATTGTCCGCTGAAAAAAGCAGGCCCATGTGTGAGAAGCGGCTGATGCGGTATTCCGGCAGGTAGTCCTTGCGCGCCTCGACGCGTGGCGTATTGGCAGCCCGGGCGGGCAGGTCGCCGTACCAGATCAGCCGACTGGCGGGATTACTGAAGCGCTGGCTGAAATTATCCAGCACGTAATCAGTGTCGAGTACCGAGTCGTGCTCGGCGATGGCGATGAACACCGGCTTGTCATAGCGCCGCTGATGCAAACGGTCCTGGGCCAGCGCGCTGCTGCGATAGAACTGGGCAAAACCATTGGTGGGCATGTTCATGTAACGAACCGGCGTCTGCATTGGGCGCAGGCCTTCGTTCGGCGCGGCAAGCCAGGGTCGTGCCCAGCCGATCCACGGGGTCAGCCAGGCATAGCCGCTGTTGGAGCGAAATGCCGGCGAGAACAAGAGCAGACCGGCGATTTCGTCATGACCATAGGCGTAATCGAGGACCAGATTGGCGCCGGTCGAAAAACCGCCCAGATAAACCTTCGGCACTTCGCGACCGAGCAACTGCGCCTGTTCGCGCACCACTTGCTGCCACTGTTCGAGGCGCACGTCGAGCATGTCTTCGGGCTTGGTGCCATGCCCCGGCAACAGCACGGTTCGGACCAGATAGCCCTGAGCGGCGAGCGTCTGTGCCACGTCATGAAACGACCACGCCGAATCCCCCAGGCCGTGCACCAGCAGCACGCCGCCCTTGGGTGTCCCGCTCGGGGTCCACTGGCGCGGCGCGTTCCAGTCCAGTTCGGCCTGGTGGTCGGCGGTCTGGAAGTTGCGCTGGTTGCGGATCAGCTCGAGGGTCTGCTGACGGTAGTCTTCAAAGCGTTGCTTTGGCTCTTCGCTTTCTGCCATTGACGTGCAGGCTTGCAGGGTCAGCAGCGACAGCAGGCTGGCGAGTCGGAATTTGATCAAAAGGGGGCCTGTGCACACATATTCGAGGGTTCAAAAGGTCGACGCGGGCACTCTGCCATGTACGTCGCGCCCGTGCCTACTTTCAGGCACACTCGGGCGTTCTATAACTTCAACAAAATGTATCCATATGCCCAACCATTGCAAGCCTCGCCACGCGTCAGGAGTCGTTCATGTTCGCCCTTGATCGAGCGCTGGCTCAGGACATCGTCGACCGGGCCATGGCCATCCTGCCGTACAACGTCAATGTCATGGACTACCTGGGCATCATCATCGGCAGCGGTGATGCCGAGCGATTGTGTACCCGTCATGAAGGCGCGCAGCGAGTGCTGGCCAACCGGCAGGTGGTGGAAATCGATTCCCTGGCGGCGTCGCAACTCGGGGGTGTCAAGCCCGGCGTCAACCTGCCGCTGATGCTCGACCATCAACTGGTGGGCGTGCTCGGTATCACTGGCGAGCCGGATGAGGTGCGGGTGTATGGCGAATTGGTGAAGATGACTGCCGAGATGCTCATGGAACAGCGTCGTCAGCAGGCTGATCTTCAATGGCGGGCGCAGCGCAGCGAAGACCTGCTGGCTCGCCTGCTGTTGCCGGAGTGTCCCGACAGCCTGGTGGATGAAGCGCGCCAGCTGGGTTTGCAGCCGCACCTGGCGCGTCAGGTGGTGCTGCTGCAGTTTGGCGAGGAGGGGCTGGCTGCCAGCCAGGCTGCCAAATGGCTTGGCACGCGCTACGCCGACAGCTGGTGCGTGCTGCGCGAGCCCACCTTGCTGTACTGGTGCCGCGCGACGGGCAAGGAGCGTGACGATGCGCTGCTGCTCAAGCAGTTCGATGAACACCACTGGCCAGTGCAGCGTATGGCCACCGTGGCGCAATCGGCAGACCTGCCCACCCTGCGCCAGGCCTGCGCCGCAGCGCGGGATCTGCTCGACTACGCCAGCCAGGCAAGGCCGGCGCAGCGTCTGCTGCGTCTTGAAGCGTATCGGTTGCCGGTGCTCTTCTGGCGCTACCGGCATGACTGGCTGGCGGAACACGTCGCCGAGCCGTTGGAGCGTCTGCACACGCATACTCAACTGCTCGACACCTTGTGCAAATGGTTCGAGTACAGCGGCGAAAGTCAGGCCTGCGCCGAAGCGCTGGGTATCCATCGCAACAGCCTGCGCTACCGGCTGGAGAAGATTGGCGAGTTGACGGGCTGCGATCCCTACAAGACCGACGACCTGCTGCGGCTGTACCTGGGGGCGCAGATGATCACTCGCCAGACCTGAAGCCGGGTTTTGTTCAAACGCCCGAGAATGGCGACGGATCATTGTGCGATCGACAGGCGGAAAGCACGGTTTTGAATGAGAGCATTCGAGTACCGGATCTGGAGAACAACAATGAAAATAGTCATCGCCCCCGACTCGTTCAAAGACAGCCTCAGCGCCCAGGCAGTTGCCGACGCGATCGCCAGTGGTGTGGCAGAAGTCTGGCCGCATGCCGAGCTGATCAAATGCCCGATGGCAGACGGCGGGGAGGGCACCATCGAGGCGCTGCTGGCTGCCTGCAATGGCGAGCTGATGAGCGCCAGCGTCAGCGGCCCGCTAGGCGCCCCGGTCACTGCCCACTGGGGCTGGCTGGCGGAGAGCAGGACCGCAATCATCGAAATGGCCATGGCCAGTGGCTTGCAACTGCTGACCCTCGCACAACGCGACGCCTGTGTGACCAGCACGGAAGGCACCGGCCAATTGATCTCGGCGGCACTGGATGCAGGAGCCCGTCGGGTGATTCTGGCCATCGGCGGCAGCGCAACCAACGATGGCGGCAGCGGCATGCTTACAGCCTTGGGGGCGCGCTTTCTGGATGCCGACGATCAGCCTCTGGCGCCCGGTGGGCTCGCGCTTGCCGAGCTGGCGCGTATCGATCTGAGCGGTTTTGATCCACGCTTGTCTGACGTGTGCATCGAGATCGCCGCCGACGTCGATAATCCACTCTGCGGACCGAATGGCGCCTCATCTATCTTCGGCCCGCAAAAAGGCGCATCGCCCGAGCAGGTCATGGCGCTGGACGCCGCGCTCGGCTGTTTTGCCGACCAAACGGCTCAGGTTCTCGGCGAGGACTTGCGCAACAGTCCTGGCAGCGGTGCGGCTGGGGGCATGGGCTTTGCCGCCAAGGCCTACCTGAAGGCCTCGTTTCGTGCCGGCGTGGAAGTGGTGGCCGACCTGACCGGGCTGGAGCAGGCGTTGATCGGTGCCGATCTGGTCATCACCGGCGAAGGCCGTTTCGACGCGCAAACCCTGCGTGGCAAGACCCCGCTTGGCGTTGCGCGGGTCGCCCAGCGTCGGCAAGTGCCGGTGATTGTGCTGGCGGGAACTCTGGGCGAAGGCTACGAGCAGCTGTACGCGCATGGCATCGGCGCAGCCTTTGCTCTGGTCAGCGGACCAATGAGTCTCGAGCAGGCCTGCCGCGATACCCGCCGCCTGTTGCACGAGCGCGCGCGCGATGTGGCGCGGCTCTGGCAGATGGCTTCGGGCGGCTGATGACAGCACTGTGATCAGCGAACACCGGCCCAGCTATTGGCCGTTACTTTAAGCAACCCTGCAAATGATCGCAGGCCGTCCTAAAGAATTGCCTGACCAGGGCGATACGCTGTCGGTTGTCTGACAACTTCGCGTCGGATACTGCCCTCCAAAAAATATAAAGAGCCCTGGTCATGAATTTACGCAAACTCACTATCGCTCGTCGTGCCGGTCTGGGTTTTACCCTCATTTCCCTGTTGGTGGCTTTGCTGGGGTGGTTTGCGCTGGCGCAGATGTCGACCATTCGCCAGAGTGAAGTGGCGGTGGAGACCAACTGGCTGCCCAGCATGCGAGTGGTCAACGATATCCGCGAAATCATGCTGCGCATTCGGACCATTTCCTTGCGCATGGCGCTGGACACCGATCCTGCGAGCATTCCGACCTACCGTGGCCAGCTGGACGTACGCCTGGGCGATCTGGACAAGAAGCTGTCTGTCCTCAAGACCTTTGTCGACACTCCGGAAGAGAAGTCGCTGACCGACCAGTTCATGGTGACCATGGGCCAATACCGCAGTGCGCTGGACCGCTCCTTTGTACTCGCTGGCCAGAGCGACAGCGTCGGGCTGAACAAGCTGCTGCTGGTCGACATGAAGCAGATCGTCGACGGCTCCGGCAAGCAACTCGGTGACCTGGCGGACTTTTATGTCACCAAGGTCGATGCGGAAGGCAAGTCGGCCGAGGCCCAGTACGACAAGTCGCGCGACATCGTCATTATCTTCGTGGTGATTGCTGCGCTGTGCACCATCGGCCTGGCGCTCTGGCTGACCCGCAGCATCGTCGGTCCGCTGCAGCGTGCGGTAACCGCTGCCGAGCAGGTTGCCAACGGCGACCTGACCCATACCATCGAAGTCGATGGCGAAGACGAAGTCACCCGACTGTTACGTGCGCTGGCGATGATGCAGGTCAATCTGCGTGAAGCCATGCGCCACATCGGCAGTTCGGCCACCCAACTGGCATCGGCCGCTACCGAGCTCAACTCGGTCACCGAAGACAGCTACCGCGGCTTGAACCAGCAGAATGCAGAGATCGATCAGGCCGCTACAGCGATCAACGAAATGACCTCGGCAGTAGAAGAAGTTGCGCGTAATGCCGTGTCCACGTCGGACGCCTCAAACCAGTCCAGTACCTCGGCATTGGCGGGCCAGACGCGGGTGATCGAGACGGTGCAGTCGATCCAGACGCTGACCGACAACGTACAAACCACTTCGACGCTGGTGCAAAACCTTGCCAATCAGTCGCAGGACATCGGTAAAGTGCTGGACGTGATCCGCTCGATTGCCGAGCAGACCAACCTGTTGGCACTCAACGCCGCCATCGAAGCGGCACGTGCAGGCGAGTCGGGCCGTGGTTTCGCGGTGGTGGCGGACGAAGTCCGGGCATTGGCGCATCGCACCCAGCAGTCGACCCTGGAAATCGATTCGATGGTCAGTGCCATGCGCAGCGGTTCGGCGCAGGCACTCGATTCGATGAACACCAGCCGCGATCGGGCCGACTCGACGTTGGCGCTGGCCAAGGGCGCGGGCGAGTCCTTGAGCGAAATCACCTCGTCGATCAATCAGATTTCCGAGCGCAATCTGGTGATTGCCAGCGCGGCGGAAGAGCAGGCGCAAGTCTCGCGTGAGGTCGATCGCAATATCGTCAACATTCGCGATCTGTCCATGCAGTCGACTCAGGGTGCCAACCAGATCAGTGCGTCGAGCCACGAATTGTCGCGTCTGGCGGCCGACCTGAGCCAGGTGGTCTCACGCTTCAAGGTGTAAAACCCTACATTGATACAGGTTGTGTCCGCTTGCCGACGATCGACCGGACGCGCATTATGCCCTCGGTCGAAATGACCTCCGGTACAGTCTGGGCACAACCTTATCGAAGGGGGCGGCATCGCTTCATGAATAACAATAATCAAACCTTCAGCAGTTGGCTGCGCTCGCCAGCCCATCACCAGTGGCTGGCACTGGAAGGCAATCGTTTGTTGACCTTCGCCAAGGCTTCGAGGCTGGACAACGGCTTTGGCAGTCTTGATGACTACGGTCGGCTGATGGTCGGTGCCACAGCAGGAACCATGAACACGGCGCGCATGACCCACTGTTTTGCCATGGCGCATGCGCAGGGCATCCCTGGCTGTGCTGCGCTGGTCGATCACGGTATCGCCGCACTGCGCGGACCGTTGCACGATGCCGAACACGGCGGCTGGTTCAGTGCCGCGCTCGAAGACGGCGGCAAGACCGACAAACAGGCTTATCTGCATGCGTTCGTCGCACTGGCGGCCAGTTCTGCCGTGGTGGCGGGGCGGCCTGGCGCGCAGGCATTGCTGTCCGACGCCATCCAGGTGATCCAGACGCATTTCTGGAGCGATCAGGAAGGCGCCATGCGTGAGTCGTTCGCGCGGGACTGGAGCAATGAGGAATCGTATCGCGGCGCCAACAGCAACATGCACAGCACCGAAGCCTTCCTTGCACTCGCCGATGTGACGGGTGACGCGCAGTGGCTCGACCGGGCGCTGAGCATTGTCGAGCGGGTTATCCATGAGCATGCCGGTGCCAACAACTTTCAGGTCATCGAGCATTTCACCCAGGACTGGCAGCCGCTTGCCGATTACAACCGGGAAAACCCGGCTGACGGTTTCCGGCCCTTCGGCACTACGCCGGGGCATGCCTTCGAGTGGGCGCGGCTGGTGTTGCATCTGGAGGCTGCGCGCCGTCAGGCCGGACGCGCCAACCCCGAATGGTTGCTGGACGATGCCCGCCAACTGTTTGCCAATGCCTGCCAGTACGGTTGGGATGTCGATGGAGCACCGGGTATTGTCTACACCCTCGACTGGCAGAACCAGCCGGTGGTCCGTCATCGCCTGCACTGGACTCACTGCGAGGCGGCCGCTGCTGCTGCCGCATTGCTGCAACGTACCGGCGAGCAGCAGTATGAAGACTGGTATCGCTGTTTCTGGGAGTTCAACGAGACTCTGTTCATCGATCATGAACATGGCAGCTGGCGCCATGAGCTGAACGAGCGCAACGAGCCCAGCGCAGACATATGGCCCGGCAAGCCGGACCTTTATCACGCCTATCAGGCCACGTTATTGCCGGTGTTGCCGCTGGCGCCAAGCCTGGCCAGCGCTCTGGCGGGGTTGGAATAAACCACTGGGTCAAGCCTGGTCTGTCGCCTCAAGCCTGAAATCTGAAGTCAAAGCGCAGGGATGCGTTTGTCGGTCAGGCGGATGATCTGCCGGGCCAGGAAGCTACCGGTCAGGATCACGCCGAACAGGCGCAAGGTCTGCATCGCCAGTACGAAACCGACGTCGGCATGTGTATCGATGGCAATAATGGCCATGGTGTCCAGGCCGCCCGGGCTGGTCGCCAGGTACACAGAGAGATAATCCTTGCCCAGCATCACGGCAATCAGCCAGGCCGACACGGCGCAGAGCACGATCAACAGCAATGAGGCCAGAATCATCATCGGCAGCCGTCTCCAGACGTACTGCACCGTCGGCCGGTCGAAACGCAGGCCGACGTAGCAGCCTATGGCACCGTAAGCGATGGGTAGCAACCAGGCCGGAACGGTGATCTGCATCACGCCACTCAGTTGCAGCGCGCCGCCCAGCATCAGTGGCACCAGCAGGGCACCTGCCGGGAGGCGCGAGCCGAGGGTCACGCCTGCGGCAATCACTGCCAGGCTCAGCGCAAGGTCGACAAGGTTCAGGCTGGGCAGTACCGCTGCACTGGTGTGCAGGGCCGCAGCGGAATCCGGGGCGCCGATGAAATGGCTGACCAGCGCGCCGATAGTGACCACGCAGACGACGCGCACATATTGCATGGTGGCGACGATGCGCGAATCGGCACCGTAATCCTCGGACATCGCGACCATTGCCGAAGCCGCGCCCGGTGACGTGCCCCAGGCTGCGGTGTTGCTCGGGATACCGGCAAAGCGCACCAGCACCAGCCCAACCGCCGCGCTAAGCACCACCGTGAGGATGGTCGCCAGAAGCATGACATGCCATGAATGAAGGGCGGTGAGCAGCACGCTGACTGACATGGCATGCGCGATCAGCACGCCAACCGTGCCCTGACCGAGTTGAAAGGCCCGCTTGGGCATGCGGATGCTGGCACCTGATACGCCAAAGCCGATGGCGACCAGCATGGGCCCGAGGAACATTGCAGCAGGCATATCGAACAGTTTGAGCAGTTGCCCGGCAATGCCGGCTATCAGGATCAGACCCGCCCATTGAGCCAGCGGGGAAAGGGAGGAAAGCGAAAAGCGTGAAGCGTTTGACAAGGACGTTCTCCTTGATTGGGGTAAATCACATACACACAGTATCGACTTCGCAACCCATCAAGTCTATTTTCTAATAATCATGAATTGATAACTTTGGTTGATAGATATGGACTTGCGCGATCTCACCTATTTCGAAACCATTGCCGAGCTGGGGCACCTCGGACGCGCTGCGGAGAAGCTCAATCGCAGTCAGCCAGCGCTGACCAAAAGCATTCAGCGCCTCGAGGAATCATTCGGCACGCGACTGTTTCAACGTGACGGCCGACGCATCAAGCTGACCCCCGTAGGCGAGCTGCTCCAGGCGCGTGGCAAGGAATTGCAGCAAAGCATTGCCCAGACCCAGCGCGAGATCCGGGATTTCGCCATTGGTATGGTGGGTAACATTCGTGTCGGCTGCGCCGCGACCATGGCGGAATATTTGATGCCGAAACTGACTTCGGCCTTGTTGCAGCGTACCCCGGACGTCACCTTGAAACTGGTGATAGGCCAGGATGACCTGCTGCGTGAGTCGTTGCGCTCGGGGCAGCTGGATATGATCATCTGCGCGCTGGCGCCCGACAGTGAAGACGTCACCAGCTTTGCCATACTCAGGGACGAAGCCGTGGTGGTGGCCAGCAAGAATCATCCGATCTTCAAACCGTCGTTGAAAATGAGTGACCTGTGCGCGTATCGCTGGGTACTGCCGCCGGTGAGTGTTTCATCGCGCAAATGGCTCGACGCGACTTTCGCCGCTCACGGCCTGCCACTGCCCACGGTGCAGATCGAAGCGAACTCGATCTCGCTGCTGCCGGGGCTGATTGCGCGCAGCAATCTGTTGAGCTTCATTGCCCGCGAGTCGCTGGAGTTCGGCAAGACCATGCAGCACCTGCGCGAGGTGCCGCTGGAGCAAACCACCCTTAAACGCACCATCGGCGTGACACTGCGCAAAGGCGGTTACCTGTCACCCGCGGCAGAAGGTATGTTGCAGATGCTGCGCGATAATGGCGGAGACTTTCTCGGTTGGGGGTGACAGCCTGCGTTCAGCCGCTCGCCGGCAGGGCCTGAAAGCCACTCAGGTACTTTGCCAGCGCCTCTGCGCCCAGCTCCACGGTCGAGCTGGTGCCCGCCCAACTGCAGGCGAGCATCAGGTTGCGCGGCAAGTCGAAGTCTTCAACCGCAAACCCATTGGCGTCGAGACCGTTTTCATCGTGGGGAACCAGCTCGCGCAGCGACGCCACTGGTTCAAAGTACGCCCACACCGGTTTGTTCAGTGCGACCGCCATCCCGACTTCGAATGCGGTGCCTGAATCCGGCTCCAGACCACGGAACACGTTGAGGTTGACCAGCATGGCAGTGCAGCGGTGGATCATCGCGACATTCATCGAGTAAATCTGCTGCGCGGTCTCATGTGCTGTCCGTCCGTGTGTGACCTCATTGTCGAACGGGTACAAACCCTCAAGCCCGTGTGCCGCGCACAATGCCTTGAGATAGCGTCCATGTTCCACGGCGTCGGTCCTGAACACGTCGAAGCCTGCGAGATAAACCAGTGGCGCGTGCATATTCGTCTCTCGGCTGCAGATATTATCCCGCCGATTCTAAGGCTGACCGCATGCCGGCGATACATGCCATTGATCGGCCGAAACACGATCAGCAGGCGTTTACGCTGGAATCTGTACGGATAACCAGTATCCTTGTTCAGTCTGCTCATTTGTCATGTGAACGCTGGCCTTGAATACTTCGCCCCTCGACAACCCGTTTTATTACCTGGAAAACTTCCGTCAGGTCCTTGACTGGATTGCCCGGCGCTATGATGACCTGCTCGATGCGAGCGAGCGCCGCTTCATCAGCGAGTTTGCCGAGCTGCCGGTGCCCTCCCAGGGTTTGCTGGTGCGCATGGTGATGCGCAAAGGCGTGTTGTTTCGGGCCAGCAAACTCGGTTATGTCGAGATTGGCGACCCTCATGACGCGGTATTGCCGCTGCTGGCGCGGGAGTGGGTCGACAGCGCTCCGCCGCTGGGCCTGAGCGAGCTGTTCCAGCTGCTGCGTCGGGATGAGTTGAGCCAGTGCTTCAAAGACCATGCGGTCAAGGGCCCTGAGCGCAAGCAGGAATGGTTCGAGCGCTTGCAGCCGATGTACCCGTCGCCGCAGTCCCTCGAACAATGGCACCCGACCTTGCCCGACGCCGTATTCGGCCTGAAGATCATGCCGCTGTGCGATCGCCTGCGCTTGCTGTACTTCGGCAATCTGTACCAGGAATGGTCTGAATTCGTGCTGGCTGACCTGGGTATCTACCGCTACGAGAAAGTCGAGTTTTCGCTGGAGTCGCGCGGCATTAACCAGCGTGCCGACATCGATGTGTGCCTGCAATTGCATGCCTGCCGGGAAGCGCTGGAAACCTGCCTGGAACTGCGTGCGCTGGCCGAGCGTGTCATTGCCATCGAGTGCGGTAACCCGTGGTTGCTCATGCGGCGCGGCAAACTGCTGTTTCGTATCGGGCAACAGGCCGAACGCATGCAGGACTGGCCTTTGGCGATGGCGGTGTATCGTCAGTCGGGTTACCCCGGCGCGCGCTCAAGGCAAATCCGCGTACTGGAGCGCAACGCCGAGTACGCAGCGGCGCTGGCGCTGGCGGAACAGGCCCGTCTTGCACCGGAAAGTGATGCGGAGGTCCAGCACCTGTCACGCGTATTGCCACGCCTGCAACGCAAGCTCGGCCTGACGGCAGCGCGCAAGCGCACGGTGCGCGCCATTGCGCGGCTGGACGTACAGGTCTCGCCAGTATCGGGAATGAGTGTCGAGCGTCTGATACGCCTGCACCTTGAAGAAGAGCAGGGTGGGGAGGTGCATTACGTCGAAAATGCGCTGATCAATTCACTGTTCGGGCTGCTGTGCTGGCGAGCCATTTTCGCCCCGTTGCCGGGTGCATTCTTTCATCCGTTTCACAGTGCGCCGAGTGACCTGTACAGCCCTGACTTCTATCAGCGCAGAGCATCGTTGTTCGATGCCTGTCTGCTGCAACTTGAATCGGGTGAATACCTGGCGACCATTCGTGAGCATTTTGAAAGCAAACACGGCCTGCAATCACCGTTTGTTTTCTGGGGTGCACTGACGCCGGAGCTTCTTGAACAGGCGCTTTACTGTTTGCCGGCAGAACACTTGCTTCGCTGGTTTCGTCGGCTGTTGCAGGACATAAAAGCCAACCGGACAGGGATGCCCGATCTGATCCAGTTTTTTCCGGAACAGCGTCGTTATCGAATGATCGAGGTCAAGGGGCCGGGTGACCGCCTCCAGGACAACCAACTGCGCTGGCTGGACTTCTGTGCCGAGCATGGCATGCCGGTGGAGGTGTGTTACGTGCAGTGGGCGACTGACGACAGTGTCTGCGTCAGTAGCGACCTGTCAGATCATCAAGGGGCCTTGTGCCCGTCCTGACTGTCCTGGTGATCCGCATCGTGGGGTTGTTTCGAGTCGTGAGGCTTGTCATCCGCACTGCCGTTCTTTCCAGGCAACGGATCCATGCCTTTGGTGCCGGGGCTTGTGCCTGGCGCGCCGGGGCTGGTGCCGTCGACGTTCTTTTCCGTACCGGTGCCGGGCACTTTTGAGCTGTCGCTGACCGGGTTGGTCGGGCCGGTCGAACCGGCAAACGCGCTGGTGCCCGACAGGGCCAAAAATGCCGCGAGGCTTATCGCCCCCAATCTACTCCTGATCATTATGCAAACTCCGTGAATACTTTGATTGAAACAGTACTTGATTGAAACGGTGACGCGAGAAGGGTAGACCCGCGGGCAGGGCATGGTCCTGCCCGCGTAAGACGCCTGATTATTGAGTCTTGGTCTTTTCAGTGACGGTGCTCTTGTCGTGCGTGCCGTGTGTAGCCTTGTCGTGCTTCATCGAACGCTCGGCTGCCGCTTCTTTGCTTTCAGTCTGCACGCCTGGAGTCTCGGACGAGGTGCGGTCCATCGGCTGGGTATTGGTGCCCGGCAGTTTGGTCGCATTCTTGTTAATCGGGGTTTCAGGGGTAGTGGTCGATTCGGCAAAGGTAGCGCCTGAAGCTACAGCCATCAGGCCAGCAAGAGTCAGGGCAGTCAGTTTGGTCTTGATCATGGTGCTTACTCCGTTGTTTTAAAGTACTCACGTTGGTCATTGGCCAGTGGCCATAGGTGCCGTCGAACCCGACGAACGGTAGATATGTTCGATACATGACGGCTTACGTCGTTGCTATCAGCCGTGAGAGTGATCGCGCGCTCTTTTCGGTCCTCATACACCGCCTTAGCGCCGTCGAAAGCGGATTTTTAAGTTGATTTAGCTATAACGTGACCGCTTGGTCATTTACAACGATTCTTAAAATCACACTTTCTTACATTTTTATAACGCAGCTGGCATTCCGCTATCTGATGAGTGGTGGCAGAACGCTATTTGGCTTGGCGCCACGCAAATAGCCCGTAAACATTGGCTTTCAAAGGGTTTTTCACCACCAGCGACGTAAGAAATTACTTACAAAAACGTTCCGCGCCCGACACGATTCGTTGGATTGTCATTAAACAGCAACATTTGAGGTTTTAAATCCGCCTCGGGCCTCCTTAAGTGGACCACCACACAATCTCCTGGACTGAGGTATTACCGTGATTCTGCTGACTAAAAAACGCTTGTCGCTTCTGATCGCATCGCTGTGCCTTAGCGGTGTGGCTCACGCGACTGATGTAACAGGCGCTGGTTCGAGTTTCGTCTACCCGGTTATTTCGGCGTGGTCCCAGGACTACAGCAAGAGCAAGGATAACCGTATCAACTATCAGTCCATCGGTTCGGGTGGTGGTATTGCCCAGATCAAGGCTGCGACCGTTGACTTCGGCGCATCCGACGCCCCGATGTCCGCAGAAGATCTGCAGGCTGGCGGTCTGGGTCAGTTCCCGAGCGTGATCGGCGGTATCGTGCCGATCGTCAACGTCGAAGGCGTCGAAAGTGGCGCACTGAAGCTGGACGGCCCAACCATCGCCAAGATCTTCATGGGCGACATCAAGAAGTGGAACGACCCTGCAATCGTTGCCCTGAACCCTGATTTGAAAGATCACCTGAAAGATGTGGCGATCACCGTCGTTCACCGTTCGGACGGTTCGGGCACCACGTACAACTTCACCAACTACCTGAGCAAAGTCAGCCCGGAGTGGAACGAGAAGCTGAAGTTCGGTTCGACCGTACAGTGGCCAGCAGGCGTGGGCGGCAAGGGTAACGAAGGTGTTTCGGCCTACGTGAAGCAGATCAAGGGTTCGATCGGCTACGTCGAGTACTCCTACGCGACCGCCAACAAGCTGTCCTACACTCAGCTGAAAAACGCTGCCGGCAAATTCATCAAGCCTGATGCCAAGGCATTTGCTGCCGCCGCTGACACTGCCGACTGGGCAAGCGCCAAAGACTTCAACCTGATCATGACCAACGCGCCTGGTGAGGCTGCATGGCCGATCACCGCGACCACCTGGATCATCATGTACAAGAAAGCCAAGAACGAAGAGAAAAGCACGGCTGCTTTCGACTTCTTCAAGTGGTCCCTGGAAAACGGCCAGAAGCAGGCCGAGAAACTGGAATATGTAGCATTGCCAAAATCGCTGGTTGATCGCGTGGAAAGCTACTGGAAAACGGAATTCACCAAGTAAGTGATTCAACCCGTACCACCCCTGTCATCAGCCGCGATATCGGCTCGGTGACAGGGGCTTTTCCTTGCGAGTGGCCTCAACATGACTGAAAACACCCAATACCTGTCCGCTAACGTCTCCGCTGGTGAGTCCGAGGGCGAGAAGCGCGCCAAACGGGATCATCGTCATGACCTGTGGTTCAAGCGTTCATTGCAGGCTGCAGCGATGCTGGTGCTTGCTTTGCTGGGTTGTATTGCCTTGTCGACCCTGTGGGGCGGCAGTCTGGCATTCCAGACTTTCGGGTTTAGCTTTCTGACCAGCACCGAGTGGGACGTGAACGCCGGCAAGTTCGGCGCCCTGGTTCCAATCTACGGGACCCTGGTTACCTCTTTTCTGGCTTTGCTGATCGCCGTACCGGTGAGTTTCGGCATTGCAATCTTTCTTACCGAAGTAGCGCCGCCTTGGTTGCGCATGCCGATCGCCTCGGCCATCGAGCTGTTGGCCGGTATCCCTTCGATCATCTACGGCATGTGGGGGCTGTTTGTCTTCGGCCCATTCATGGCTGAACACCTGTCGCCGTGGATCACCGAAAACCTTGGCGCACTGCCGCTGATCGGTCCGATGTTCCAGGGGCCACCGTTGGGTATCGGCATGCTGACCGCCGGTATCGTGCTGGCGATCATGATCACGCCGTTCATTACCTCGGTGATGCAGGAAGTCTTCCGCACCGTGCCCGTAGCCCTTAAAGAATCGGCCTATGCACTGGGCGGTACAACCTGGGAAGTGGTCTGGGACATCGTGCTGCCTTACACCCGTTCGGCCGTTGTCGGCGGTGTGTTCCTCGGGCTGGGACGCGCGCTCGGCGAAACCATGGCGGTAACCTTCGTACTGGGCAACGCGCATCAGTTCTCGGCTTCGCTGATGATGCCGAGCAGTTCGATCGCTTCGGTGATCGCCAACGAGTTCAACGAGGCCTATACCGACTTGCACCGTTCCGCACTGATCGCCCTCGGCTTCCTGTTGTTCGTCGTCACCTTCATCGTGCTGGCCCTTGCACGCCTGATGCTGTCGCGCCTTTCGCGTAAGGAGGGGTTATGAGTAAGGATGTGACCGGCAGCGAGCACCTGTATCGGGTTCGCAGTTTCAAGAACAAGATTGCGATGGTGCTCAGCTGTGGTGCTACTGCCTTCGGCCTGCTATGGCTGGTGTGGATTCTGCTGACCACCATCATCAAGGGCATCGACGCGCTCAACCTGCAACTGTTTACCGGCATGACTCCGCCGCCTGGTACCGAGGGTGGCCTGGCCAACGCGTTCTACGGCAGCGTGCTGATGTCCGGCATCGGCCTGCTGATCGGTACGCCGATCGGCCTGATGGCCGGCATCTGGCTGGCCGAATTTGCCCGCTACACCAAACTGGGCAACACGGTTCGCTTCATCAACGACATCCTGCTGTCGGCACCTTCCATCGTGCTCGGTCTGTTCGTCTACACCGTCGTGGTACTGCCACTCAACGCGGTGACAGGCCATCAGGTGGGCTTTTCGGCGATTGCCGGTGCGCTCGCACTGGCATTGCTGGTGATACCGGTGGTGGTGCGTACCACTGACGAAATGATGCAACTGCAACCCTCGACCATGCGTGAAGCTGCGCTGGCGCTGGGTGTACCGCAATGGAAGCTGACCCTGCAAATCGTCCTTCGCGCGGCCAAGGCGGGTGTGGTAACCGGCGTATTGCTCGCATTGGCACGCATCACCGGCGAAACCGCGCCGCTGCTGTTCACCGCTTTCGGCAACCAGTTCTGGAGCAGCGATCTGCTCAAACCCATCGCCAGCGTTCCGGTGGTGGTTTTCCAGTACGCCATGAGCCCGTTCGATGACTGGCACTCCCTGGCATGGGCCGGTGCGCTGGTCATGACCTTGTTCGTACTGATACTGAGTCTGCTGTCTCGCTTAATTCTTCTGCGCAATAGGGCGTCCTGATGAACAACCTTTCCCTGGCCAACGAAAAAACCAAGATCCAAGTACGCGGTCTGGAGTTTTTCTACAACAACCAGAAGTCGTTGAAGTCCATCGACATGACTATCCCCGAGAAGCGCATCACTGCGATCATCGGCCCGTCGGGTTGCGGTAAATCGACCCTGCTGCGCGTCTTCAACCGCATCTACGCGATGTACCCGAAGCAGGAAGCACGCGGTGAAGTGCTGCTCAATGGCGAGAACATCCTGGCGCCAGGCTATTCGATGAACCGCCTGCGCAGTCATGTGGGCATGGTGTTTCAGAAGCCTGTGCCGTTCCCGATGTCGATTTACGACAATATTTCCTACGCCATCAAGCACCACGAAAAACTGTCGCGTCGGGAAATGGAAGATCGCGTCGAGCAGGCCCTGCGTGGCGCGGCCTTGTGGGACGAGGTCAAGGACAAGCTCAAGCAGAGCGCGACCGGCCTGTCCGGTGGTCAGCAGCAGCGTCTGTGCATCGCCCGCACCATCGCACTGCGTCCTCAGGTATTGCTGCTCGACGAGCCAACCTCGGCACTTGACCCTATTTCCACAGGACGTATCGAACAACTGATCACCGAGCTTAAAGAGCAGTTCACCGTAATCATCGTGACTCACAACATGCAGCAGGCGGCGCGTTGCTCCGACTACACGGCCTTCATGTTCATGGGGGAACTGATCGAGCACGGCGACACCGATACCATCTTCACCAAGCCCTCCAAGACCCAGACCGAAGATTACATCACCGGTCGTTTCGGCTGATCATCCGGCCAGGGCGGGCGCTTCCTGGCGCTCGCCCATGAACTCCTCGATCCTGCTGCGCAGCCAACGCTCGGCAGGGTCGCTGTCCATCACACTCAGCCACGTCATTGACAGGTCCAGCCCCGGCGTGGGGAAGGGCAGTGGCTCGTCATACAGCAAACCCAAGGCGCTCATGGCCTTTGCCGCGTAGTCGGACAGCCCCGAAATCATGTCGGTGCCGGCCATCAAGGCGGGCAGGGTGGCGAACTGCGGCACCGACAACACCACCTGCCGCTTGCGCCCCAGCGCGGTCAGCCACTCATCGGAGAAACTATTGACGCTCGCAACGTGCGACACCACCACGTGCGGGCGTGAGCAGTATTCGTCCAGGCTCATGGGGCTGGCAGGCTTGTCGGCGCGCACCAGCCTCGGCTGCACGTTACGCAGGGTCTTGCGCTTGGCGTTGGCCGGTAGTTCACGGGTCAGGCAGACGCCAACGGTGATATCGCCGGACATCAGCACTTCGGAGATATTCAGGTAGTCGACATGCTTGACCACGATCACCACGCCGGGCGCTTCCAGGCGGATGGCCTTGAGCATCGCCGGCAGCAGGCCGAATTCGACGTCATCGGTCAGGCCGATGCGAAAGGTCATTTTGCTGACTGATGGATCGAAGTCGGTGGTCAGGCTGAGCGCCGTGGACATGGCGTCCAGCGCGGGCGTCAGGTGCTTGAGAATCTCGTGGGCGCGTGCAGTGGGTTCCATGCGGTGGCCGACGCGGATGAACAGCGGGTCGTTGAGCAGACTGCGCAGGCGATTCAAGGCAGCGCTTATCGTGGGCTGGCCGAGAAACAATTTTTCGGCTGCACGGGTGACGTTACGCTCCTGCATCAATGTTTCGAATACCACCATCAGGTTGATGTCGGCCTTGCGCAGTTCATTTCGATTCATTGCTGTTCCTTGGCATCAGACCCGGATGGCCAAAACGGCCGATAACGGGTGGCTAAGTCTAGGCAGTCCGCACAGAAGGCGTCCAGCATTTTGCCCCAACATGATGAAACGTCTGCTTACGCTTCTTCAGGCAGGAAAAGGGCGAATCTGTAGGGGGAAACAGGGTCTACTGGCGGGCCTGCGGTTTAACGTAAAAACCGCCGTGGATTCCCGATCCCTAGCTACAGGAGGTGCCCCTTATGCGGGCTGCAAAGATTGCCGGCATGTTGATGTCGTTGACGCTGTCAGGCGTAGCACTGGCTGAGACGCCCGGTTATGGCCAGCAACTGGAAGGTTTCACGTACCCCCATGCGCTGCACAAATTCAGTTTCCAGTCCCAGGGCCAGACGCTGGAAATGGGTTACATGGACGTCGCGCCCGGCGGCAAGGCGAATGGCCGCACCGCAGTGCTGCTGCATGGCAAGAATTTTTGCGCTGCGACCTGGGAAGACACCATCAAGGGACTGAGTGCCGCGGCTATCGCGTTGTCGCACCGGATCAGATCGGTTTCTGCACCTCGACCAAGCCGGAGCACTATCAGTACAGCTTCCAGCAGTTGTCGATGAATACCCATGCGCTGCTGGAAAAGCTGGGTATCGACAAGGCCTCTGTGATCGGTCACTCCACGGGCGGCATGCTCGCTACGCGTTACGCGTTGATGTACCCGAAACAGACCGAGAAGCTGGTGATGGTCAACCCTATCGGCCTCGAGGACTGGAAAGCACTCGGCGTGCCGTACCGCAGCGTCGATCAGTGGTATGAACGAGAGCTGAAGACCACCGCCGAAGGCATTCGCGCCTACGAGCAGAAGACCTACTACGATGGTCGCTGGAAGCCTGAGTATGACAAGTGGGTCGACATGCTGGCCGGTCTGAACAAAGGGCCGGGGCACAAGATCGTGGCCTGGAACTCGGCGTTGATCTACGACATGATTTTCACCCAGCCGGTGTTCTACGAGTTTCCCAAATTGCAGGTGCCGACGGTGCTGATGATTGGCGATGCCGATACCACTGCCATCGGCAGCGACATCGCGCCGCCTGAGGTCAAGGCGAAGATCGGCAATTACAAGGTATTAGGCAAGCAGGTGGCGCAGATGATCCCGGGCGCCAGGCTGGTGGAGTTCAAGGGCAAGGGCCATGCCCCGCAGATGGAAGACCCGCAGGGCTTCAACAAGGCGTTGGTCTCCGAGCTTCAATAAGCTGCAAGAAATGCCCCGCAGCAACCTGGTTCGACAGCGACCAGGTTGTCTGCGATCGGCATTGTCGATTAAACGGCAATCTCTACCTGATCACCCTTGAGCCTTACCGGCCAGACGTCGAGCCGCTGTTCCGGGTATTCGATGCAACTGCCGTCGTGCAGACGAAAGTGCTGCTTGTACAGCGGCGAAGCGATGACCAGCTCGCCCGCGATCTGCCCGATCAGACCACGCCCGATCACGTTCGCCCCGGATTTGGGATCGCGGTTGTCGATAGCAAAGAGCTGCTCGCCCTGTGCGGTTTCGGGCAGGTAGAACAGCGCGACCTGCGCGCCGTCCAGCCATGCCACGACGCCTGAATTGGCGACCAGATCCGCGCGCCCACACAGCGTCTGCCAGTGCGGCTGCGCTGCCGTGGGCGCATTGTCGCCGGCAAGTATTGTCTGAGACGCGTTCATCACACTACCTCCTTGAACAACGGAATAAGGGCCAGCTCTTCGGGTTTTGCCGGACGGCGCTGGGCGCGTTCCTTGACGAACTGCACGTCGGGGTCAGCACGCCCGTCGTTGACGAAAGTGCGGAAACGCTTGAGCTTTTCCGGGTCCTTGAGGGCGTTGGCCCATTCGCATTCGTAGCGGTCGACCACCAGTTGCATCTGCGACTCCAGCTCTGCGGCCAGGCCCAGGCTGTCGTCGATGATGACCGCCTTGAGATACTCGAGGCCGCCTTCCAGCGTTTCACGCCAGACCGAGGTACGTTGCAGCTTGTCGGCGGTGCGGATGTAGAGCATCAGAAAGCGGTCGATGTAACGAATCAGGGTTTCGTCATCCAGGTCGGTGGCGAACAACTCGGCGTGACGCGGACGCATGCCGCCGTTACCGCACAGGTACAGGTTCCAGCCGTTCTCGGTGGCAATTACGCCGACGTCCTTGCTCTGCGCTTCGGCGCATTCGCGTGTGCAGCCGGACACGGCGAACTTGAGTTTGTGCGGCGAGCGCAGGCCCTTGTAACGGTCCTCAATGCGCAGCGCCATGGCGACGCTGTCCTGCACGCCGTAGCGACACCAGGTGCTGCCAACACAGGATTTAACCGTACGGGTCGACTTGCCGTAGGCATGGCCGGTCTCGAAGCCTGCCTCGATCAGCTCGCTCCAGATATCCGGCAACTCGTGCAGCTGCGCGCCGAACAGGTCGATGCGCTGGCCGCCGGTGATCTTGGTGTACAAGTCGTATTTTTTCGCCACGGCGCCAATCGCAATCAGGCCGTCTGGGGTAATTTCACCACCCGGAATACGTGGCACCACCGAGTAGGTGCCGTTTTTCTGCATGTTGGCCATGAAGGTGTCGTTGGTGTCCTGCAGTGGCACCAGCGAAGGCTCGGTGATGGGGCGGTTCCAGCACGACGCCAGGATCGAGCCGACTGCGGGCTTGCAGATGTCGCAGCCATGCGCGCCTTTGCCATGGCGAGTCAGCAGCTCGTCAAAGGTCTCGATGCCTTCGACGCGCACCATCGAGTACAACTCCTGGCGGGTATAAGCGAAGTGTTCGCCAGAGGCTTTTGTCGACCGCCACACCGCGGGCCATCAGTTCATGCTCGAAAACCTGTTTGAGCAGTGCGGTGCAACCGCCGCAACGGTGGCCGCCTTGGTGCAGGACTTGATTGCGGCCAGATCGGTGCAGCCATTGTCGATGGCCGAGCACACGGCGCCTTTGCTGACGTTATGGCAGGAGCAGATGGTCGCTGTGGCGGGCAGGGCATCGGCGCCCAGCGTCGGTGCGCCTTCGCCACGCGGCAGAATCAGGCTCGATGGATCGGCGGCAGCGGGATGCCGTTCTGCGCATATTGCAGCAGCGTGTCGTAGTAGCTGTTATCGCCGACCAGCACCGCGCCGAGTACCTGCTTGCCATCGGCCGACACCACCAGGCGACGGTAGCTGGCGGTGGCTTCGTCAATGAAGCGATAACTGACGGCCCCGGCCAGCGCACCGTGCGCATCGCCGATGGAGCCGACGTCCACGCCCAGCAGTTTGAGCTTGGTGGACATGTCGGCGCCGAAGAACGCGTCAGTATCCTGTTCGCACAACTGCGCTGCCACGCCACGGGCCATTTGATAACCGGCGCAACCAGGCGAACACACTGCCGTTCCAGGCTGCGCATTCGCCGATGGCATAGATATCGGCGTCGCTGGTGCGGCAATGCTCGTCGATTGCGATGCCGCCGCGTGGGCCGAGCGCCAGTTCACACTGACGGGCCAGGGCGTCTTGCGGGCGAATACCTGCGGAGAACACGATCAGGTCGGTTTCGAGAAACTCGTCATTGGCAAAGTTCATGCGATAGCGGTACTGCTTGCCGTCGCTGATCGACTGCGTGGCGCGGGACAAATGCACGCCGACGCCCAGCGCTTCGATACGCGCTTTCAACGCAGCGCCACCGAGGTCGTCCAATTGCACCGGCATGAGACGCGGCGCGAACTCGACGACATGGGCTTCCAGCCCCAGCGATTTAAGCGCATTGGCTGCTTCCAGCCCCAGCAGTCCGCCGCCGACCACGACGCCACGGCGGGCTTTCGACGCGGCATAGCGAATGCTGTCCAGGTCCTCCAGTGTGCGATAGACCAGCCGGAGTTGCCTCGGGCGCCTTCGATAGGCGGTACGAACGGGTAGGAGCCGGTGGCCAGAATCAGCTTGTCGTACCCGAAGCAGCCTTCGGCGGTGATGATTTCGTGACGATCACGATCGATCTCCAGCACCGGTACGCCGAGGTGCAGCGTCAGGCCGGGTTGTTCGTAAACGGACATCTCGCTCATGGCCAGCGATTCGGCGTCGCGGCCAGTGAAGTATTCGGACAGGTGCACGCGGTCGTAGGCGCGCTGTGTTTCTTCGCCAAAGACGTGGATGCGATAGCGTTCGAGTGCGCCGCCTGCTATCAACTGCTCGACGCAATGATGTCCGACCATGCCATTACCGACGACGATCAGGGTTTTTACATCGTTGGGGGGGAAGACTGTGGTGTTCATAGCGAGTCCCGGCCGAGGCCAATCAGGTTTTTCAAAGCAAAAAAAAAGCGCCCGGAACCGTTCGGTTCCAGGCGCCTTTGCCTGTTGTCTTATTGGGTATTCGGGGGTGCCATCGAGCCACGTTGCCGGAAGCAACCCGAGTAGCCCTCTGGTCTTTGCGAGACTGGCGATCCACGTCGATCAACCGGGGCGGCCCGACCACCTTCATGGTGGGGTTGTTGAGGATTATGCAGAGGTTGTGCCAGCTTGCGCCGGCAGCGCTTCAAGCCCGAATGGGCAATGCCCGCAAGGCCGCGCAGCGTTTACAGCCGCATCTGGCGCAGGATTTTTCCTGCCTTGCATTGGTGCGCATCAAGGGGGCTGCGCTGTAAAGCTGTGCGCTGTACGCGGAGCGTGGGCACGATAACGGCGTGCCTGCGGTCTGTCCCGCGGTCGCTCCCACGGCCTTCGGCCAGAATCAAAAGCGGACTTGCGTATAACGCTGAGCGTTCCGCGTGGGAATGCCTGCCGTGACGCTCCGCGTCGCAATTCTGCGCCGCGCCGCCTGCTCTATAGTTAAGCCGTGCGTTCAGAAGCCCAAGGCTGGCGTAACATGTGTATCACCCTGCAATTCCCCAATAAGTCCGTGCTCATGAACATCACTATCACTGAAGTACACCCCTCCGAGATTCCGCACACCGTCGATTTCGTCATGCGCGCGCGTGCCGCGATCTTTCCCTTGCTCGACACCGTCACCGTTCCGCCCGATCTGGCCGGTTTCGAGCAGGTGTATCTGAACGGTGAGGACGGCAAGTTCCTGATCGCCCGCTGTGAAGGGCAGATCATCGCGGCTGTGGGCTACCTGCCTTACGATCATCGTTTCCCGCAGTTCGATTACCGCGGGCGCAGAACTGTCGAGATCGTACGTCTGTTCGTCACGCCGGAGTTTCGCGGCGACGGGCTGGCCAGCCGCTTATGTCAGGCGCTCTGGGCTCATGCCGAGGTAGGCGGCATAGAGGTTTTGTACCTGCATACCCATCCGTTTCTGCCAGGCGCGATTCGTTTCTGGGAGAAAACAGGGCTTTGCTGTAACCGATGTGGAGAGCGATCGGTGTGGAACACCACTCATATGGAGGCGCGTTCTTTAAGAGGCCTTTATCAGAAGACAGAAAGGGGCTGGCAGGGCGCCAACCCCTTGTAACCGATCAGTGCGGAGAACGATGGCGCGCAGTCTTGAGCAGGTCTTCCGGCGTGATGTGGCGACCACCGATTTGGCCGCCGCGCTGCCAGGTAGCGGCAAGTCGAGAATGTGACCTTTCATCTTGCCGATCACGTGCATTTCGCAAGGCTTGCAATCGAACTTGAGGGTCAGCACTTCATC
Organism: Pseudomonas syringae KCTC 12500; assembly: GCF_000507185.2. NCBI lineage: Bacteria > Pseudomonadati > Pseudomonadota > Gammaproteobacteria > Pseudomonadales > Pseudomonadaceae > Pseudomonas > Pseudomonas syringae. The sequence goes on along the minus strand of NZ_AYTM02000002.1, from coordinate 135 downwards.
ACCGTGCACCAGTTGCATAGGCGCGACCTTGGTGCGCACGCCTGTCACACCTTTGGCCTGTTTCGGGCACAGGTTGAACGAGAAACGCAGGCAATGCTTGGTGATCATCACCGGCACTTCGCTGGTCTCTTCGTG
>NZ_AYTM02000001.1 GCF_000507185.2 Pseudomonas syringae KCTC 12500 | reverse complement strand
CAATCAAGTCCTGCACCAAGGCGGCCCACGGTTGCGGCGGTTGCACCGCACTGCTCAAACAGGTTTTCGAGCATGAACTGATGGCCCGCGGTGTGGCGGTCGACAAAAGCCTCTGCGAACACTTCGCTTATACCCGCCAGGAGTTGTACTCGATGGTGCGCGTCGAAGGCATCGAGACCTTTGACGAGCTGCTGACTCGCCATGGCAAAGGCGCGCATGGCTGCGACATCTGCAAGCCCGCAGTCGGCTCGATCCTGGCGTCGTGCTGGAACCGCCCCATCACCGAGCCTTCGCTGGTGCCACTGCAGGACACCAACGACACCTTCATGGCCAACATGCAGAAAAACGGCACCTACTCGGTGGTGCCACGTATTCCGGGTGGTGAAATTACCCCAGACGGCCTGATTGCGATTGGCGCCGTGGCGAAAAAATACGACTTGTACACCAAGATCACCGGCGGCCAGCGCATCGACCTGTTCGGCGCGCAGCTGCACGAGTTGCCGGATATCTGGAGCGAGCTGATCGAGGCAGGCTTCGAGAACGGCCATGCCTACGGCAAGTCGACCCGTACGGTTAAATCCTGTGTTGGCAGCACCTGGTGTCGCTACGGCGTGCAGGACAGCGTCGCCATGGCGCTGCGCATTGAGGACCGTTACAAGGGCCTGCGCTCGCCGCACAAACTCAAGTTCGCCGTGTCCGGCTGCACACGCGAATGCGCCGAAGCGCAGAGCAAGGACGTCGGCGTAATTGCCACCGAGAACGGCTGGAACCTGTACCTGTGCGGTAACGGCGGCATGCGTCCGCGTCACGCCGAGTTGTTCGCCACCGACCTGGATGACGAAACCCTGATTCGTTACATCGACCGCTTTCTGATGCTCTACATCCGCACCGCCGACAAGCTGCAACGTACCTCGGTCTGGCGTGAAAACGCTGGAAGGCGGCCTCGAGTATCTCAAGGCGGTCATCATCGACGACAGCCTGGGCCTGGCCGCAGAGCTGGAGTCGCAGATGCAACTGGTGGTCGACCGCTACGAATGCGAATGGGCCAACGCCCTCAAGGACCGGAAAAGCTCAAGCGTTTCCGCACTTTCGTCAACGACGGGCGTGCTGACCCCGACGTGCAGTTCGTCAAGGAACGCGCCCAGCGCCGTCCGGCAAAACCCGAAGAGCTGGCCCTTATTCCGTTGTTCAAGGAGGTAGTGTGATGAACGCGTCTCAGACAATACTTGCCGGCGACAATGCGCCCACGGCAGCGCAGCCGCACTGGCAGACGCTGTGTGGGCGCGCGGATCTGGTCGCCAATTCAGGCGTCGTGGCATGGCTGGACGGCGCGCAGGTCGCGCTGTTCTACCTGCCCGAAACCGCACAGGGCGAGCAGCTCTTTGCTATCGACAACCGCGATCCCAAATCCGGGGCGAACGTGATCGGGCGTGGTCTGATCGGGCAGATCGCGGGCGAGCTGGTCATCGCTTCGCCGCTGTACAAGCAGCACTTTCGTCTGCACGACGGCAGTTGCATCGAATACCCGGAACAGCGGCTCGACGTCTGGCCGGTAAGGCTCAAGGGTGATCAGGTAGAGATTGCCGTTTAATCGACAATGCCGATCGCAGACAACCTGGTCGCTGTCGAACCAGGTTGCTGCGGGGCATTTCTTGCAGCTTATTGAAGCTCGGAGACCAACGCCTTGTTGAAGCCCTGCGGGTCTTCCATCTGGGGCATGGCCTTGCCCTTGAACTCCACCAGCCTGGCGCCGGGATCATCTGCGCCACCTGCTTGCCTAATACCTTGTAATTGCCGATCTTCGCCTTGACCTCAGGCGGCGCGATGTCGCTGCCGATGGCAGTGGTATCGGCATCGCCAATCATCAGCACCGTCGGCACCTGCAATTTGGAAACTCGTAGAACACCGGCTGGGTGAAAATCATGTCGTAGATCAACGCCGAGTTCCAGGCCACGATCTTGTGCCCCGGCCCTTTGTTCAGACCGGCCAGCATGTCGACCCACTTGTCATACTCAGGCTTCCAGCGACCATCGTAGTAGGTCTTCTGCTCGTAGGCGCGAATGCCTTCGGCGGTGGTCTTCAGCTCTCGTTCATACCACTGATCGACGCTGCGGTACGGCACGCCGAGTGCTTTCCAGTCCTCGAGGCCGATAGGGTTGACCATCACCAGCTTCTCGGTCTGTTTCGGGTACATCAACGCGTAACGCGTAGCGAGCATGCCGCCCGTGGAGTGACCGATCACAGAGGCCTTGTCGATACCCAGCTTTTCCAGCAGCGCATGGGTATTCATCGACAACTGCTGGAAGCTGTACTGATAGTGCTCCGGCTTGGTCGAGGTGCAGAAACCGATCTGATCCGGTGCGACAACGCGATAGCCCGCGGCACTCAGTCCCTTGATGGTGTCTTCCCAGGTCGCAGCGCAAAAATTCTTGCCATGCAGCAGCACTGCGGTGCGGCCATTCGCCTTGCCGCCGGGCGCGACGTCCATGTAAGCCATTTCCAGCGTCTGGCCCTGGGACTGGAAACTGAATTTGTGCAGCGCATGGGGGTACGTGAAACCTTCCAGTTGCTGGCCATAAACCGGCGTCTCAGCCAGTGCTACGCCTGACAGCGTCAACGACATCAACATGCCGGCAATCTTTGCAGCCCGCATAAGGGGCACCTCCTGTAGCTAGGGATCGGGAATCCACGGCGGTTTTTACGTTAAACCGCAGGCCCGCCAGTAGACCCTGTTTCCCCCTACAGATTCGCCCTTTTCCTGCCTGAAGAAGCGTAAGCAGACGTTTCATCATGTTGGGGCAAAATGCTGGACGCCTTCTGTGCGGACTGCCTAGACTTAGCCACCCGTTATCGGCCGTTTGGCCATCCGGGTCTGATGCCAAGGAACAGCAATGAATCGAAATGAACTGCGCAAGGCCGACATCAACCTGATGGTGGTATTCGAAACATTGATGCAGGAGCGTAACGTCACCCGTGCAGCCGAAAAATTGTTTCTCGGCCAGCCCACGATAAGCGCTGCCTTGAATCGCCTGCGCAGTCTGCTCAACGACCCGCTGTTCATCCGCGTCGGCCACCGCATGGAACCCACTGCACGCGCCCACGAGATTCTCAAGCACCTGACGCCCGCGCTGGACGCCATGTCCACGGCGCTCAGCCTGACCACCGACTTCGATCCATCAGTCAGCAAAATGACCTTTCGCATCGGCCTGACCGATGACGTCGAATTCGGCCTGCTGCCGGCGATGCTCAAGGCCATCCGCCTGGAAGCGCCCGGCGTGGTGATCGTGGTCAAGCATGTCGACTACCTGAATATCTCCGAAGTGCTGATGTCGGCGATATCACCGTTGGCGTCTGCCTGACCCGTGAACTACCGGCCAACGCCAAGCGCAAGACCCTGCGTAACGTGCAGCCGAGGCTGGTGCGCGCCGACAAGCCTGCCAGCCCCATGAGCCTGGACGAATACTGCTCACGCCCGCACGTGGTGGTGTCGCACGTTGCGAGCGTCAATAGTTTCTCCGATGAGTGGCTGACCGCGCTGGGGCGCAAGCGGCAGGTGGTGTTGTCGGTGCCGCAGTTCGCCACCCTGCCCGCCTTGATGGCCGGCACCGACATGATTTCGGGGCTGTCCGACTACGCGGCAAAGGCCATGAGCGCCTTGGGTTTGCTGTATGACGAGCCACTGCCCTTCCCCACGCCGGGCTGGACCTGTCAATGACGTGGCTGAGTGTGATGGACAGCGACCCTGCCGAGCGTTGGCTGCGCAGCAGGATCGAGGAGTTCATGGGCGAGCGCCAGGAAGCGCCCGCCCTGGCCGGATGATCAGCCGAAACGACCGGTGATGTAATCTTCGGTCTGGGTCTTGGAGGCTTGGTGAAGATGGTATCGGTGTCGCCGTGCTCGATCAGTTCCCCCATGAACATGAAGGCCGTGTAGTCGGAGCAACGCGCCGCCTGCTGCATGTTGTGAGTCACGATGATTACGGTGAACTGCTCTTTAAGCTCGGTGATCAGTTGTTCGATACGTCCTGTGGAAATAGGGTCAAGTGCCGAGGTTGGCTCGTCGAGCAGCAATACCTGAGGACGCAGTGCGATGGTGCGGGCGATGCACAGACGCTGCTGCTGACCACCGGACAGGCCGGTCGCGCTCTGCTTGAGCTTGTCCTTGACCTCGTCCCACAAGGCCGCGCCACGCAGGGCCTGCTCGACGCGATCTTCCATTTCCCGACGCGACAGTTTTTCGTGGTGCTTGATGGCGTAGGAAATATTGTCGTAAATCGACATCGGGAACGGCACAGGCTTCTGAAACACCATGCCCACATGACTGCGCAGGCGGTTCATCGAATAGCCTGGCGCCAGGATGTTCTCGCCATTGAGCAGCACTTCACCGCGTGCTTCCTGCTTCGGGTACATCGCGTAGATGCGGTTGAAGACGCGCAGCAGGGTCGATTTACCGCAACCCGACGGGCCGATGATCGCAGTGATGCGCTTCTCGGGGATAGTCATGTCGATGGACTTCAACGACTTCTGGTTGTTGTAGAAAAACTCCAGACCGCGTACTTGGATCTTGGTTTTTTCGTTGGCCAGGGAAAGGTTGTTCATCAGGACGCCCTATTGCGCAGAAGAATTAAGCGAGACAGCAGACTCAGTATCAGTACGAACAAGGTCATGACCAGCGCACCGGCCCATGCCAGGGAGTGCCAGTCATCGAACGGGCTCATGGCGTACTGGAAAACCACCACCGGAACGCTGGCGATGGGTTTGAGCAGATCGCTGCTCCAGAACTGGTTGCCGAAAGCGGTGAACAGCAGCGGCGCGGTTTCGCCGGTGATGCGTGCCAATGCGAGCAATACGCCGGTTACCACACCCGCCTTGGCCGCGCGAAGGACGATTTGCAGGGTCAGCTTCCATTGCGGTACACCCAGCGCCAGCGCAGCTTCACGCATGGTCGAGGGTTGCAGTTGCATCATTTCGTCAGTGGTACGCACCACCACCGGTATCACCAGCAATGCCAGTGCGAGCGCACCGGCAATCGCCGAAAAGCCCACCTGATGGCCTGTCACCGCGTTGAGTGGCAGTACCACGACGGTGTAGACGAACAGACCGAGCACGATGGAAGGTGCCGACAGCAGGATGTCGTTGATGAAGCGAACCGTGTTGCCCAGTTTGGTGTAGCGGGCAAATTCGGCCAGCCAGATGCCGGCCATCAGGCCGATCGGCGTACCGATCAGCAGGCCGATGCCGGACATCAGCACGCTGCCGTAGAACGCGTTGGCCAGGCCACCCTCGGTACCAGGCGGCGGAGTCATGCCGGTAAACAGTTGCAGGTTGAGCGCGTCGATGCCCTTGATGATGGTGGTCAGCAGAATCCACACCAGCCATAGCAGGCCGAAGGCAGTAGCACCACAGCTGAGCACCATCGCAATCTTGTTCTTGAAACTGCGAACCCGATACAGGTGCTCGCTGCCGGTCACATCCTTACTCATAACCCCTCCTTACGCGAAAGGCGCGACAGCATCAGGCGTGCAAGGGCCAGCACGATGAAGGTGACGACGAACAACAGGAAGCCGAGGGCGATCAGTGCGGAACGGTGCAAGTCGGTATAGGCCTCGTTGAACTCGTTGGCGATCACCGAAGCGATCGAACTGCTCGGCATCATCAGCGAAGCCGAGAACTGATGCGCGTTGCCCAGTACGAAGGTTACCGCCATGGTTTCGCCGAGCGCGCGTCCCAGCCCGAGGAACACACCGCCGACAACGGCCGAACGGGTGTAAGGCAGCACGATGTCCCAGACCACTTCCCAGGTTGTACCGCCCAGTGCATAGGCCGATTCTTTAAGGGCTACGGGCACGGTGCGGAAGACTTCCTGCATCACCGAGGTAATGAACGGCGTGATCATGATCGCCAGCACGATACCGGCGGTCAGCATGCCGATACCCAACGGTGGCCCCTGGAACATCGGACCGATCAGCGGCAGTGCGCCAAGGTTTTCGGTGATCCACGGCGACAGGTGTTCAGCCATGAATGGGCCGAAGACAAACAGCCCCACATGCCGTAGATGATCGAAGGATACCGCCAACAGCTCGATGGCCGAGCGATCGATGCGGCTCCAAGGCGGCGCATGCCGATCGCTCGGCCATCGAGCTGTTGGCCGGTATCCCTTCGATCATCTACGGCATGTGGGGGCTGTTTGTCTTCGGCCCATTCATGGCTGAACACCTGTCGCCGTGGATCACCGAAAACCTTGGCGCACTGCCGCTGATCGGTCCGATGTTCCAGGGGCCACCGTTGGGTATCGGCATGCTGACCGCCGGTATCGTGCTGGCGATCATGATCACGCCGTTCATTACCTCGGTGATGCAGGAAGTCTTCCGCACCGTGCCCGTAGCCCTTAAAGAATCGGCCTATGCACTGGGCGGTACAACCTGGGAAGTGGTCTGGGACATCGTGCTGCCTTACACCCGTTCGGCCGTTGTCGGCGGTGTGTTCCTCGGGCTGGGACGCGCGCTCGGCGAAACCATGGCGGTAACCTTCGTACTGGGCAACGCGCATCAGTTCTCGGCTTCGCTGATGATGCCGAGCAGTTCGATCGCTTCGGTGATCGCCAACGAGTTCAACGAGGCCTATACCGACTTGCACCGTTCCGCACTGATCGCCCTCGGCTTCCTGTTGTTCGTCGTCACCTTCATCGTGCTGGCCCTTGCACGCCTGATGCTGTCGCGCCTTTCGCGTAAGGAGGGGTTATGAGTAAGGATGTGACCGGCAGCGAGCACCTGTATCGGGTTCGCAGTTTCAAGAACAAGATTGCGATGGTGCTCAGCTGTGGTGCTACTGCCTTCGGCCTGCTATGGCTGGTGTGGATTCTGCTGACCACCATCATCAAGGGCATCGACGCGCTCAACCTGCAACTGTTTACCGGCATGACTCCGCCGCCTGGTACCGAGGGTGGCCTGGCCAACGCGTTCTACGGCAGCGTGCTGATGTCCGGCATCGGCCTGCTGATCGGTACGCCGATCGGCCTGATGGCCGGCATCTGGCTGGCCGAATTTGCCCGCTACACCAAACTGGGCAACACGGTTCGCTTCATCAACGACATCCTGCTGTCGGCACCTTCCATCGTGCTCGGTCTGTTCGTCTACACCGTCGTGGTACTGCCACTCAACGCGGTGACAGGCCATCAGGTGGGCTTTTCGGCGATTGCCGGTGCGCTCGCACTGGCATTGCTGGTGATACCGGTGGTGGTGCGTACCACTGACGAAATGATGCAACTGCAACCCTCGACCATGCGTGAAGCTGCGCTGGCGCTGGGTGTACCGCAATGGAAGCTGACCCTGCAAATCGTCCTTCGCGCGGCCAAGGCGGGTGTGGTAACCGGCGTATTGCTCGCATTGGCACGCATCACCGGCGAAACCGCGCCGCTGCTGTTCACCGCTTTCGGCAACCAGTTCTGGAGCAGCGATCTGCTCAAACCCATCGCCAGCGTTCCGGTGGTGGTTTTCCAGTACGCCATGAGCCCGTTCGATGACTGGCACTCCCTGGCATGGGCCGGTGCGCTGGTCATGACCTTGTTCGTACTGATACTGAGTCTGCTGTCTCGCTTAATTCTTCTGCGCAATAGGGCGTCCTGATGAACAACCTTTCCCTGGCCAACGAAAAAACCAAGATCCAAGTACGCGGTCTGGAGTTTTTCTACAACAACCAGAAGTCGTTGAAGTCCATCGACATGACTATCCCCGAGAAGCGCATCACTGCGATCATCGGCCCGTCGGGTTGCGGTAAATCGACCCTGCTGCGCGTCTTCAACCGCATCTACGCGATGTACCCGAAGCAGGAAGCACGCGGTGAAGTGCTGCTCAATGGCGAGAACATCCTGGCGCCAGGCTATTCGATGAACCGCCTGCGCAGTCATGTGGGCATGGTGTTTCAGAAGCCTGTGCCGTTCCCGATGTCGATTTACGACAATATTTCCTACGCCATCAAGCACCACGAAAAACTGTCGCGTCGGGAAATGGAAGATCGCGTCGAGCAGGCCCTGCGTGGCGCGGCCTTGTGGGACGAGGTCAAGGACAAGCTCAAGCAGAGCGCGACCGGCCTGTCCGGTGGTCAGCAGCAGCGTCTGTGCATCGCCCGCACCATCGCACTGCGTCCTCAGGTATTGCTGCTCGACGAGCCAACCTCGGCACTTGACCCTATTTCCACAGGACGTATCGAACAACTGATCACCGAGCTTAAAGAGCAGTTCACCGTAATCATCGTGACTCACAACATGCAGCAGGCGGCGCGTTGCTCCGACTACACGGCCTTCATGTTCATGGGGGAACTGATCGAGCACGGCGACACCGATACCATCTTCACCAAGCCCTCCAAGACCCAGACCGAAGATTACATCACCGTCGTTTCGGCTGATCATCCGGCCAGGGCGGGCGCTTCCTGGCGCTCGCCCATGAACTCCTCGATCCTGCTGCGCAGCCAACGCTCGGCAGGGTCGCTGTCCATCACACTCAGCCACGTCATTGACAGGTCCAGCCCGGCGTGGGGAAGGGCAGTGGCTCGTCATACAGCAAACCCAAGGCGCTCATGGCCTTTGCCGCGTAGTCGGACAGCCCCGAAATCATGTCGGTGCCGGCCATCAAGGCGGGCAGGGTGGCGAACTGCGGCACCGACAACACCACCTGCCGCTTGCGCCCCAGCGCGGTCAGCCACTCATCGGAGAAACTATTGACGCTCGCAACGTGCGACACCACCACGTGCGGGCGTGAGCAGTATTCGTCCAGGCTCATGGGGCTGGCAGGCTTGTCGGCGCGCACCAGCCTCGGCTGCACGTTACGCAGGGTCTTGCGCTTGGCGTTGGCCGGTAGTTCACGGGTCAGGCAGACGCCAACGGTGATATCGCCGGACATCAGCACTTCGGAGATATTCAGGTAGTCGACATGCTTGACCACGATCACCACGCCGGCGCTTCCAGGCGGATGGCCTTGAGCATCGCCGGCAGCAGGCCGAATTCGACGTCATCGGTCAGGCCGATGCGAAAGGTCATTTTGCTGACTGATGGATCGAAGTCGGTGGTCAGGCTGAGCGCCGTGGACATGGCGTCCAGCGCGGCGTCAGGTGCTTGAGAATCTCGTGGGCGCGTGCAGTGGGTTCCATGCGGTGGCCGACGCGGATGAACAGCGGGTCGTTGAGCAGACTGCGCAGGCGATTCAAGGCAGCGCTTATCGTGGGCTGGCCGAGAAAACAATTTTTCGGCTGCACGGGTGACGTTACGCTCCTGCATCAATGTTTCGAATACCACCATCAGGTTGATGTCGGCCTTGCGCAGTTCATTTCGATTCATTGCTGTTCCTTGGCATCAGACCCGGATGGCCAAAACGGCCGATAACGGGTGGCTAAGTCTAGGCAGTCCGCACAGAAGGCGTCCAGCATTTTGCCCCAACATGATGAAACGTCTGCTTACGCTTCTTCAGGCAGGAAAAGGGCGAATCTGTAGGGGAAACAGGGTCTACTGGCGGGCCTGCGGTTTAACGTAAAAACCGCCGTGGATTCCCGATCCCTAGCTACAGGAGGTGCCCCTTATGCGGGCTGCAAAGATTGCCGGCATGTTGATGTCGTTGACGCTGTCAGCGTAGCACTGGCTGAGACGCCCGGTTATGGCCAGCAACTGGAAGGTTTCACGTACCCCCATGCGCTGCACAAATTCAGTTTCCAGTCCCAGGCCAGACGCTGGAAATGGGTTACATGGACGTCGCGCCCGGCGGCAAGGCGAATGGCCGCACCGCAGTGCTGCTGCATGGCAAGAATTTTTGCGCTGCGACCTGGGAAGACACCATCAAGGGACTGAGTGCCGCGGGCTATCGCGTTGTCGCACCGGATCAGATCGGTTTCTGCACCTCGACCAAGCCGGAGCACTATCAGTACAGCTTCCAGCAGTTGTCGATGAATACCCATGCGCTGCTGGAAAAGCTGGGTATCGACAAGGCCTCTGTGATCGGTCACTCCACGGGCGGCATGCTCGCTACGCGTTACGCGTTGATGTACCCGAAACAGACCGAGAAGCTGGTGATGGTCAACCCTATCGGCCTCGAGGACTGGAAAGCACTCGGCGTGCCGTACCGCAGCGTCGATCAGTGGTATGAACGAGAGCTGAAGACCACCGCCGAAGGCATTCGCGCCTACGAGCAGAAGACCTACTACGATGGTCGCTGGAAGCCTGAGTATGACAAGTGGGTCGACATGCTGGCCGGTCTGAACAAAGGGCCGGGGCACAAGATCGTGGCCTGGAACTCGGCGTTGATCTACGACATGATTTTCACCCAGCCGGTGTTCTACGAGTTTCCCAAATTGCAGGTGCCGACGGTGCTGATGATTGGCGATGCCGATACCACTGCCATCGGCAGCGACATCGCGCCGCCTGAGGTCAAGGCGAAGATCGGCAATTACAAGGTATTAGGCAAGCAGGTGGCGCAGATGATCCCGGGCGCCAGGCTGGTGGAGTTCAAGGCCAAGGCCATGCCCCGCAGATGGAAGACCCGCAGGGCTTCAACAAGGCGTTGGTCTCCGAGCTTCAATAAGCTGCAAGAAATGCCCCGCAGCAACCTGGTTCGACAGCGACCAGGTTGTCTGCGATCGGCATTGTCGATTAAACGGCAATCTCTACCTGATCACCCTTGAGCCTTACCGGCCAGACGTCGAGCCGCTGTTCCGGGTATTCGATGCAACTGCCGTCGTGCAGACGAAAGTGCTGCTTGTACAGCGGCGAAGCGATGACCAGCTCGCCCGCGATCTGCCCGATCAGACCACGCCCGATCACGTTCGCCCCGGATTTGGGATCGCGGTTGTCGATAGCAAAGAGCTGCTCGCCCTGTGCGGTTTCGGGCAGGTAGAACAGCGCGACCTGCGCGCCGTCCAGCCATGCCACGACGCCTGAATTGGCGACCAGATCCGCGCGCCCACACAGCGTCTGCCAGTGCGGCTGCGCTGCCGTGGGCGCATTGTCGCCGGCAAGTATTGTCTGAGACGCGTTCATCACACTACCTCCTTGAACAACGGAATAAGGGCCAGCTCTTCGGGTTTTGCCGGACGGCGCTGGGCGCGTTCCTTGACGAACTGCACGTCGGGGTCAGCACGCCCGTCGTTGACGAAAGTGCGGAAACGCTTGAGCTTTTCCGGGTCCTTGAGGGCGTTGGCCCATTCGCATTCGTAGCGGTCGACCACCAGTTGCATCTGCGACTCCAGCTCTGCGGCCAGGCCCAGGCTGTCGTCGATGATGACCGCCTTGAGATACTCGAGGCCGCCTTCCAGCGTTTCACGCCAGACCGAGGTACGTTGCAGCTTGTCGGCGGTGCGGATGTAGAGCATCAGAAAGCGGTCGATGTAACGAATCAGGGTTTCGTCATCCAGGTCGGTGGCGAACAACTCGGCGTGACGCGGACGCATGCCGCCGTTACCGCACAGGTACAGGTTCCAGCCGTTCTCGGTGGCAATTACGCCGACGTCCTTGCTCTGCGCTTCGGCGCATTCGCGTGTGCAGCCGGACACGGCGAACTTGAGTTTGTGCGGCGAGCGCAGGCCCTTGTAACGGTCCTCAATGCGCAGCGCCATGGCGACGCTGTCCTGCACGCCGTAGCGACACCAGGTGCTGCCAACACAGGATTTAACCGTACGGGTCGACTTGCCGTAGGCATGGCCGGTCTCGAAGCCTGCCTCGATCAGCTCGCTCCAGATATCCGGCAACTCGTGCAGCTGCGCGCCGAACAGGTCGATGCGCTGGCCGCCGGTGATCTTGGTGTACAAGTCGTATTTTTTCGCCACGGCGCCAATCGCAATCAGGCCGTCTGGGGTAATTTCACCACCCGGAATACGTGGCACCACCGAGTAGGTGCCGTTTTTCTGCATGTTGGCCATGAAGGTGTCGTTGGTGTCCTGCAGTGGCACCAGCGAAGGCTCGGTGATGGGGCGGTTCCAGCACGACGCCAGGATCGAGCCGACTGCGGGCTTGCAGATGTCGCAGCCATGCGCGCCTTTGCCATGGCGAGTCAGCAGCTCGTCAAAGGTCTCGATGCCTTCGACGCGCACCATCGAGTACAACTCCTGGCGGGTATAAGCGAAGTGTTCGCAGAGGCTTTTGTCGACCGCCACACCGCGGGCCATCAGTTCATGCTCGAAAACCTGTTTGAGCAGTGCGGTGCAACCGCCGCAACCGGTGGCCGCCTTGGTGCAGGACTTGATTGCGGCCAGATCGGTGCAGCCATTGTCGATGGCCGAGCACACGGCGCCTTTGCTGACGTTATGGCAGGAGCAGATGGTCGCTGTGGCGGGCAGGGCATCGGCGCCCAGCGTCGGTGCGCCTTCGCCACGCGGCAGAATCAGGCTCGATGGATCGGCGGGCAGCGGGATGCCGTTCTGCGCATATTGCAGCAGCGTGTCGTAGTAGCTGTTATCGCCGACCAGCACCGCGCCGAGTACCTGCTTGCCATCGGCCGACACCACCAGGCGACGGTAGCTGGCGGTGGCTTCGTCAATGAAGCGATAACTGACGGCCCCGGCCAGCGCACCGTGCGCATCGCCGATGGAGCCGACGTCCACGCCCAGCAGTTTGAGCTTGGTGGACATGTCGGCGCCGAAGAACGCGTCAGTATCCTGTTCGCACAACTGCGCTGCCACGCCACGGGCCATTTGATAACCGGGCGCAACCAGGCCGAACACACTGCCGTTCCAGGCTGCGCATTCGCCGATGGCATAGATATCGGCGTCGCTGGTGCGGCAATGCTCGTCGATTGCGATGCCGCCGCGTGGGCCGAGCGCCAGTTCACACTGACGGGCCAGGGCGTCTTGCGGGCGAATACCTGCGGAGAACACGATCAGGTCGGTTTCGAGAAACTCGTCATTGGCAAAGTTCATGCGATAGCGGTACTGCTTGCCGTCGCTGATCGACTGCGTGGCGCGGGACAAATGCACGCCGACGCCCAGCGCTTCGATACGCGCTTTCAACGCAGCGCCACCGAGGTCGTCCAATTGCACCGGCATGAGACGCGGCGCGAACTCGACGACATGGGCTTCCAGCCCCAGCGATTTAAGCGCATTGGCTGCTTCCAGCCCCAGCAGTCCGCCGCCGACCACGACGCCACGGCGGGCTTTCGACGCGGCATAGCGAATGCTGTCCAGGTCCTCCAGTGTGCGATAGACCAGCCGGGAGTTGCCTCGGGCGCCTTCGATAGGCGGTACGAACGGGTAGGAGCCGGTGGCCAGAATCAGCTTGTCGTACCCGAAGCAGCCTTCGGCGGTGATGATTTCGTGACGATCACGATCGATCTCCAGCACCGGTACGCCGAGGTGCAGCGTCAGGCCGGGTTGTTCGTAAACGGACATCTCGCTCATGGCCAGCGATTCGGCGTCGCGGCCAGTGAAGTATTCGGACAGGTGCACGCGGTCGTAGGCGCGCTGTGTTTCTTCGCCAAAGACGTGGATGCGATAGCGTTCGAGTGCGCCGCCTGCTATCAACTGCTCGACGCAATGATGTCCGACCATGCCATTACCGACGACGATCAGGGTTTTTACATCGTTGGGGGGGAAGACTGTGGTGTTCATAGCGAGTCCCGGCCGAGGCCAATCAGGTTTTTCAAAGCAAAAAAAAAGCGCCCGGAACCGTTCGGTTCCAGGCGCCTTTGCCTGTTGTCTTATTGGGTATTCGGGGGTGCCATCGAGCCACGTTGCCGGAAGCACCCGAGTAGCCCTCTGGTCTTTGCGAGACTGGCGATCCACGTCGATCAACCGGGGCGGCCCGACCACCTTCATGGTGGGGTTGTTGAGGATTATGCAGAGGTTGTGCCAGCTTGCGCCGGCAGCGCTTCAAGCCCGAATGGGCAATGCCCGCAAGGCCGCGCAGCGTTTACAGCCGCATCTGGCGCAGGATTTTTCCTGCCTTGCATTGGTGCGCATCAAGGGGGCTGCGCTGTAAAGCTGTGCGCTGTACGCGGAGCGTGGGCACGATAACGGCGTGCCTGCGGTCTGTCCCGCCGGTCGCTCCCACGGCCTTCGGCCAGAATCAAAAGCGGACTTGCGTATAACGCTGAGCGTTCCGCGTGGGAATGCCTGCCGTGACGCTCCGCGTCGCAATTCTGCGCCGCGCCGCCTGCTCTATAGTTAAGCCGTGCGTTCAGAAGCCCAAGGCTGGCGTAACATGTGTATCACCCTGCAATTCCCCCAATAAGTCCGTGCTCATGAACATCACTATCACTGAAGTACACCCCTCCGAGATTCCGCACACCGTCGATTTCGTCATGCGCGCGCGTGCCGCGATCTTTCCCTTGCTCGACACCGTCACCGTTCCGCCCGATCTGGCCGGTTTCGAGCAGGTGTATCTGAACGGTGAGGACGGCAAGTTCCTGATCGCCCGCTGTGAAGGGCAGATCATCGCGGCTGTGGGCTACCTGCCTTACGATCATCGTTTCCCGCAGTTCGATTACCGCGGGCGCAGAACTGTCGAGATCGTACGTCTGTTCGTCACGCCGGAGTTTCGCGGCGACGGGCTGGCCAGCCGCTTATGTCAGGCGCTCTGGGCTCATGCCGAGGTAGGCGGCATAGAGGTTTTGTACCTGCATACCCATCCGTTTCTGCCAGGCGCGATTCGTTTCTGGGAGAAACAGGGCTTTGCTGTAACCGATGTGGAGAGCGATCCGGTGTGGAACACCACTCATATGGAGCGCGTTCTTTAAGAGGCCTTTATCAGAAGACAGAAAGGGGCTGGCAGGGCGCCAACCCCTTGTACCGATCAGTGCGGAGAACGATGGCGCGCAGTCTTGAGCAGGTCTTCCGGCGTGATGTGGCCGACCACCGATTTGGCCGCCGCGCTGCCAGGTAGCGGCAAGTCGAGAATGTGACCTTTCATCTTGCCGATCACGTGCATTTCGCAAGGCTTGCAATCGAACTTGAGGGTCAGCACTTCATCACCGTGCACCAGTTGCATAGGCGCGACCTTGGTGCGCACGCCTGTCACACCTTTGGCCTGTTTCGGGCACAGGTTGAACGAGAAACGCAGGCAATGCTTGGTGATCATCACCGGCACTTCGCCGGTCTCTTCGTGGGCCTCGTAGGCCGCGTCGATCAACTGCACGCCGTGGCGATGATAGAAGTCGCGAGCCTTCTGGTTGTAGACGTTGGCCAGAAAAGACAAGTGCGACTCCGGGTACACCGGTGGCGGAGTGGTCTCGGCCTTGCGTCCGCCGCGCGGATGAGCCTTGATGCGGGCTTCGGTCAATGCCTCGATGGCGTCGCGGCGAAGGGTCTTGAGCTGCGAGTTGGGCACGAAGAACGCCTGTGGCGCGTCAAGCCTGACATCCTGGGCATGATAGATCGTGGTGCCCAGTTGGGTGAGCAGGTCACGCAGCTGATCCAGCGCCTGCTCGGGCTTGTTGGCCGTTCCGAATGGCCCATCAAGACCGACCGTGACGCTCACGCCTTCTTCGCTGGTGGCTTTCAGGCTCAAGTGATCTTCGCGCAGCGTGACCTGCCACTGAACGCCGATACGACGCTCGGCCGAGGTCTTGAGCAGCGCTTGTTGCCAGTTGTGGTCCAGGTTGCGGTTCAGCGGATGATTGGGGCGTAGGCCGGAAAGGGCCGCTGGCATCTCGTTGGGCTCCACGCGATAGCGCCAGCGTTTCTGGCCGTCTTCTTCGAACTCGCCCTTGAGCTCGGCGATGTTGGCACGGAAGCCCACCACTTCACGCTTGATCTGCACATTGAGGCCATCGCCGTTGGACAGCGGCTCATGGGTCACAGCGATCAGGTCGCGTTTGCCGAGCTTTTCAACGGTGCCCACCGCCAGACCAGTGAAGGTCGGCGTGTCGAACGCGCCGATGTCGATCTTGCGGTCGCTGACGAAATAATCGGTGCTGCCGCGATGAAAGGTCTTTTCCGGGTCCGGCACGAAAAAGTGCGCGGTACGGCCGCTGGAAGCACGTGCCAGGTCCGTGCGGTCTTCGAGAATCTCGTCCAGACGCTGGCGATAATAAGCGGTGATGTTTTTTACGTAGCCCGCATCCTTGTAGCGTCCTTCGATCTTGAACGAGCGCACGCCGGCGTCCACCAGAGCACGCAGGTTGGCGCTCTGGTTGTTGTCTTTCATCGACAACAGATGCTTTTCGAAGGCCACAACGCGACCCTGATCATCCTTGAGGGTGTATGGCAGGCGGCAGGCTTGCGAGCAGTCACCACGGTTGGCGCTGCGGCCGTTTTGCGCGTGGGAAATATTGCACTGCCCGGAGAACGCCACGCACAGTGCGCCGTGGATGAAGAATTCGATGGCCGCGTCGGTTTCGTCAGCGATTGCGCGGATTTCCTGCAGGTTCAGTTCCCGGGCAAGCACCAGTTGCGAGAAACCGGCCTGATCGAGAAACTTCGCCCGGCTCAGGGTGCGAATATCGGTTTGCGTACTGGCGTGCAGCTCGATGGGCGGAATGTCCATCTCCATCACCCCGAGGTCCTGCACGATCAGTGCGTCCACGCCGGCGTCGTAGAGCTGGTGAATCAGCTTGCGCGCAGGCTCCAGTTCGTCGTCATGGAGGATGGTGTTGATGGTGGTAAAGATCCGCGCGTGATAGCGGTGCGCGAATTTGACCAGCTCGGCAATGTCACTGACCTCGTTGCAGGCGTTGTGCCGCGCACCAAAGCTCGGCCCGCCGATATAGACCGCATCGGCACCATGCAGGATGGCTTCACGGGCGATGGTCACATCCCGTGCAGGGCTGAGCAATTCCAGGTGGTGCTTGGGTAACGACATGGCAACGGGATCCGGCTGCGGGCAAAGCGCGCATTGTAGTGCCACAGACCGCGCGGTGCACCTGTTGCAGATTGCAGCAGGTGCCGGACTGACCATCGGCGCGGTTTCAGCGCGAGCGCAGGCGCAGAATCTTCGCCCCGTCACTGGGGTCGGTCAGCCAGTGCGCCACGACGCCGAAGGTGCTCAGCAGGCGTTCCGGGGTCAGCACCTCGAGCGGCGCACCCAGCGCGACCAGCCGACCCTTTTCCATGACCGCCACACGGTCGCAGTCCAGTGCCTGATTCAGATCGTGCAGGGCAATCACGGTGGTCACCGGCAACGCCCTGACCAGACCGAGGATGGTCAGTTGGTGCTGGATGTCCAGATGATTGGTCGGTTCGTCCAGCAGAAGGATCTGCGGCCGTTGCGCCAGCGCCCGGGCGATGTGAACGCGCTGCCGCTCGCCACCGGACAAGGTGTGCCAGGCGCGTTTTTGCAGGTGCAGCATGTCCACATCCTGCAACGCCTGGCGAACGATCGCATCGTCCTCGGCGCTCCACGGCTCGAGTGCCGACAGCCATGGCGTGCGGCCCAGTTCGACGGCATCCAGTACGGTCACGGCGTCGCTGGTTTCAGCTTGCTGCTCGACCACCGCCAGCAGGCGCGCCACGTCCCTGCGGCTCAACGCCTCAAGTGCTTGCCCGCCCAGGCTGACCGAGCCGCTGACCGGCTTCTGAATGCCGGCCAGTAGCTTGAGCAGGGTGGATTTGCCCGAGCCGTTGGGACCGACCACGGCCAGGGTTTCACCCGCGGCAATGCTCAGGTCGACATCGCGCAGCAGCGCCGCGCCACGAACCGAATAACCCAGACCGGAACAACCGAGCACCGGTGCACTGGGCGGATGAGGTAAGGCGTTCATCGCGTGCTGTTGCCCCGGATAAGAATCAAAGCGAAGACCGGTGCGCCGATCAGTGCGGTAATCACCCCGATCGGCAGCGCCTGCCCCTTGATCAGTGTGCGCGAAAGGATATCGGCAGCGATCAGAAACAGTGCACCGCTCAAGGCACTCAGCGGCACCAGCCGCGCGTGCCGGACACCGACCAGCATGCGCACCGCGTGCGGGATCACCAGCCCGACGAAACCGATGGAGCCGACAATCGAGACCATCACTGCGGTGACCAGCGCGGCGGTAGCGATCAATATGATCTGCACGCGGCGTACCGCGATCCCCAGTGACGCGGCCGAGTCGCTGCCGAAGGTGAACGCGTCCAGCGCTCGCCGGTGCCAGAGGCACACCAGCAGACCGACCAGCACCGTTGGCACGGCCAGCCAGACCGAATGCCAGCGCACGCCGCTGAGGTTACCCAGCAGCCAGAACATGATGCCGCGTGCCTGCTCGGAGCTTGCGGATTTGGTGATCAGAAACGAGGTCAGGGCATTGAACAGTTGCGAACCGGCGATCCCGGCCAGAATGATCTGCCCGGCTGCCGTGGTGCCGCGTGAAGAGTGCGCCAGCAGGGCGACCAGCGAAAATGCCGCCACAGCCCCGACAAAGGCACCCGCCGACATCGAGATCGCACCTGCACCGAAGCCCAGAATGGCGACCAGTACTGCACCGGTCGAGGCCCCTGCGGAGATCCCCAGCAGATAAGGGTCTGCCAGCGGGTTGCGCAATAGCGACTGCAACACCACACCACAGATCGCCAGCCCGGCCCCGCAGGCCGCTGCGACAATGGCGCGGGTCAGCCGGTAGTTCCAGACGATGCCTTCGTCGATAGGGTCGAGCACATAGCCTGCGGCCCAGAGTTTGTTGGCCAGCACCTGAAAAACCACCTGCAGGCTGATCGAGGTTTCGCCGATCGCGGCCCCGATCATGATCGCCAGCACCAGCACCGCCGAAACCCAGAGCACATGAACCAACGCTATCGGTAATCTCATTTGGAAGCGTTGAAACGGTTGGCGGCGTCGGCCAGTTCCTCGAACCCGGTGAACAGACGCAGGCCAGCCTGCATGCCCTCGGCGTCGATTATCACGATCCGGTCATGCTTGACTGCGTCCATGTTGCGGGTCACCGGGTCGGTCTTGAGGAATTCGATTTTTTTCAGGTAATCGTCGGCCGGGAAGCGGCGGCGATCCATGCGCGCGATGACCAGAATGCTCGGGTTGGCCTTGGCGATGGTTTCCCAGCCCACGGTTGGCCACTCTTCGTCGGACTGGACGATATTGCGCATGCCCAGGCTGTTGAGCATGAAGTCTGGAATGCCTTTGCGGCCTGCCACGAAAGGGTCGCTGGCAAGGTCAGAGCTGGAGAACCAGAACAGCGCCGAGACGTCGTTGGCCTTGTTCTGCCTGACGTTGGCAATCGCTGCGCTCAGGCGGCCCTTGAGGTCGGTGACCAGCGCGTCGCCGCGATCCTGCACATCGAAAATCTGCGCCAGTTGCTCGATGCTCTTGTAGATGGTCTCGATGCGGAATGGCTCCAGTCGTGTGCCATCGGCACCGACCAGATTGTCCTTGCCTTCGCAGTCGGACGGCAGGATGTAAGTAGGTATCTTCAGGTCATGGAACTGCTCGCGGGTGCCGACCACGCCCTGTTTGCCGACCATCCACTCCAGCTGCGCGGCCACCAGTTCCGGTCGCTTGCCGATTACCGCTTCGAAACTGGGCTCGTTGTCGGCCAGGCGTTCGACCTTGTCGTTCTGCGCCTTGAAGCGTGGCAATACGTTGTTGAACCACAGCGAGGTGCCGACCAGTCTGTCGCCCAGGCCCAGTTCGTAAAGCATTTCGGTGCCGGCCTGGCCAATGGTTACAGCCTTGGTTGGCGCATGCGTGAAGGTCAGGGTCGCGCCACAGTTTTCAAGGGTCAGCGGGTACTGAGTGGGAGCGGCGAGGGCCAGGGTGGACAGCGTCAGGCTGGCAGCGAGTGCGGCGAGGCGGGGCAGCGACATGGAATGCGGTCTCCTTTGGAGCAGGTGCCAGGGCGCAATGCACATCAGGAAACACATCCCCGGAAGATAACCGGGCACGGCAGGAAATGCCGACGCGTGCGGATGTCCTTCCCGGACACCCCGCCGGTTAGTTGGTTGAATCGGGTCGGCAGGTCTCCTGACTGACACGTCATCGCCAGGCTCCGGCCTTCCCGGATCACGATCCAGTGGCAGTCATGGAGCAGGCTCGGTGCCTACAGTTGCGGGGGCAGTTTCGTTTTTCGCCTGGTGGAAAAAGGCGGGCGAATTCCCTGTTAGTTCCTCTCGGAAACCGACGCGCGGCATGGTAAACGATAAGCGTTTTAGTGGCTAATCCTTTGCAGCGCCGCTGCAGCAGACGGTCGGCCAGTTAAAAATCGTCCTGATGAGCACGGAACTTTCGGCAAAAACGCTTAAATTATCTTCATGTTCATGCCCGTAAAACCACAACCCCCCATTCCAGAGCGCTCGCGTGAAAAACATGGCGCTGGGCCATAACACGTTTTTCACATCTTCTTCACTGCACCGGGACGATGCTGAACCTATCTTGCCTGCATGGGAGCGGCGAAGACCTCGGGCACTCCCTGGGTCAACGCCACACATAGGTTCATGGCAGGAGTGGTCCCTTGACCAACACGATAATCAACAAGAATGTACTTCCCCGTTCGGGCATCAGTCAGCGCTACAAATTGCATCGGAATATCGTATCGATGTCCGTTGCCGTCGTGCTGATGGCTATCTGCGCGTGGTTCTACTCGTCGTTCTCCGGTGTGCATGTAGTGGACCTGGGAGTCGGTAGAAACCTGAGCGTTTCCGGCCTTCGCGAGCACTGGCGACAAGGCAATGTGGTGGTGATGATTCGCCATGCCGAACGCTGTGACCGCTCGAGCAACCCGTGCATGGGCGACGCCGACGGCATTACCTCCAACGGCCGCGATACCGCGCTGGCGGTGGGTGCCGGGTTGCAGAAGATGGGCATGGACCACGCGCGCATGATCGCCAGCCCCAAGACCCGCACGCAACAGACTGCGCAACTGCTGGCAGGACACGCGGTGGTCGCTGAGGACTGGATCAACGACTGTGACAGCGGCTTCATGAAGGCTGTGCAGGCCCACAAGGTCAGCGGCGAGAACATGGTACTGGTCACTCACAGTGGCTGCATCGACCAGTTCGAACGCAAGGCCGGCGTACGTGGCGGCGAGCGCTCCAGTGAGTACACCCAGGCGTTTTTCGTACAAGTAGACGGCAGCCACCCACCAAAAATTCTCGGCTCCCTGAATGCCGGGCAATGGGCAAACCTCAACAGCGAGCAATTCAATTGACGACATCTTCCAGCGCCAGGCTGCGGTTTTACGGCATAAACCTGGGTTTACCGGTGTTTTTCGCTCTACTGGTCTTCGTTACTTTCGACCTGACCACGATCGACCGGCAATTGACTGACCTGTTTTTTGATTCGACGGCCGGGTTGTTCCCCATCGGCCAGAGCCATCTGTTCGAGAACATCACGCACAGATGGGCGAGGATCCTTCCGAACTGGACCGGGGAACTGGCGATCATCGGTGCGATGCTGTCCTTCGTTTGGCCGTTGCTGGAAAAGTATGATGATTCGCGCCTCGCGAGGCGGCTGACGGGCTCTCGGTTGGGCACCTTTCTGCGCTTTGCGCGCAGGCATCGGCTGGACTTCTTTTTCGTCATCGTCGCCTTTGCGCTGAGCACCGGCATGATCCATTACCTGAAAAGCCATACCAGCGTTTACTGCCCCGTCGAGACCACCTTATACGGCGGCAGCCAGGCGCACATCGAGTGGTTCAGGAACTTCAACCTGCTCCACGAGGCTGGCGCCGGGCGATGCTGGCCGGGCGGTCATGCGTCAAGCGCGTTCAGTCTGCTGGCCCTGTACTTCGTGGCTCGTCGCTATTGCTGGCGGCACTCGAAAGTCTTGCTGGCGGGCATTCTCCTGCTCGGGATGATTTACGGCACCACGCGGGTACTGCAAGGCTGGCACTTCATGTCGCACACCTTCTGGGCGGGTATCGTGGTGTGGCTGAGCACGCTGCTGGTTGCCTTGTGCTTCTATGGCCGATCTAGGTTGCAACAGCCGATTAGCCAGGCAGTGGCCGTCAACAAACCTGATGCATTCGGCACTCGGCCTGCAGACGCATTGGCAGCAGATGCCCGGTCGGCCGGGTAGAAAAATAACAAGGCACGGCTATGAACATTCTGGTTATTGAAGACCATCGTGATATCCACGACAACCTGCTGGAGTTCTTCGAGCTCAGGGGGCATGCGGTAGAAGGGGCGCTGGACGGCCTGAGCGGGCTGCATCTGGCCGCCTCGAAACGCTTCGATGCGATCATTCTCGACATTATGCTGCCCGGTATCGACGGCAATCAGATCTGCCACAGCCTGCGCCAGTACTCTAAGTCGGAAGTCGCGATTGTGATGCTCAGCGCGCGCGATGAACTGGATGATCGGCTCACCGGTTTCAAGGTGGGCGCCGACGACTACATCACCAAGCCGTTTGCAATGTCCGAGGTGCTCGCCAGGGTCGAAGCGATTGTCAGCCGGCGGCAGCGCCAGGACAACCGGATGATGGTGGTTGCCGACCTGCAGTTCGATCTGGACACCCTTGAGGTCACCCGCAAAGGCGTGCCTTTGAAGCTCAACCCGACCAACATGAAACTGCTGGAACTGTTGATGCGCAAAAGCCCGCACATCGTCAAGCGATCCGAACTGGAGGAGGCGCTTTGGGGCCGTGATGCCCCGAACAGCAGCAGCTTGCGCAGCAACATCCATGTGCTCAGGCGGGTACTGGATGGCGGCCACGACACGCCGTTGCTGCACACCGCCCATGGCCTGGGCTACAAGCTGTGCGTGCAGCGCTGAGGCGCGCTCACTCTAAGTTGAACAGGCGCTGTATCAGGGTCGGCGTGCTGCCTGTACAGCGTTTGAATGAACGGCGGAAATTGGCCGGGTCGTTGAAGTTCAAATAGTCCGCCACGGCTTCATTGCTCATCCCCTTGATCTGATACAGGTACAACGCGACGTGTTTGCGCGCCAGATCGTGTTGCGCCTGAAAGTGCGTGCAGTGCTTGTGCAGCTTGCGCTTCAGCGTGGCTGGGGATGAAGCGGCTGTCGACTTCGTACCAGTCACTTTTAAGCGTCATGTCAGGCGCTCAGGCAGTGCGGGTCAGAGGGTGTCGGGCGCGGGCCATCGACAGATTGAGGCGGCGTAGCAGGTTGTCCGGCGTTTCATTGAGTGCCATGACGACCGCCACGCTGGCCGAAAGATGAATGCGCTCGCCCTGTTGCCGGGTCTTGTGCGCCAGGCTGGCGACCGCCTGCTGCAACTCCAGCGCCAGCAGTTTTGCCTGGCTTTCTCCGGTGTTGGGTAGCAACACCACGAAGCGGTCGCCGGCCAGGCGGCAGAGCAGGTCCTGGCGGCGCAGATTGAGTACCAGCAAGTGGTTGAGCGCTGACAGCACCTCGTCGCCTTCGGCATGCCCGAAGGCATTGTTGATCGCGCTGAAACCATCCAGGTCCAGCGCCAGCAGCGACAGCGGCTGCTGTTGGCAGACACTCTGTTCCAGGCTGATCACCAGTTGGCGCTTCAGATAGTCGGCGCTGCCCAGCGGGGTGAGCTTGTCGTAAAGCCGGTGCTCCCGGAAGCCGCCCTCGCGCTTTTCCATTTGCGCACTGATTGCCAGTTGTTCTCGATGCCAGTGGAAGATGCCCAAAGTCAGCAGGATCAGGCCGACCGGCATCGGGCCGGATTCCAGCCAGTGATCCCATTCGATTTCGGCGGGCAGGCGGATAAATTCGTCGAGCGCGTCGATCCACCACGAGAAGAACACGCAGCTCAGGCCGATCGACAGGTAATTGGTCACCCGGCCGGCCGGTCTGCTCTTGAACACCAGAAACAGCCAGACCAGCGACAGCAGGGCAGAGCCACCTTCACCGACGATGTCCAGCCACTGCCATTCGCTGACAGGTTTGACGGTGCCGAATGCCAGAAACGCCAGCAGGCCGAGATTGGAGGCGACCATCAGCATGGCGAGTTTCCAGCGATGAGGTTGGATAATCCTGAACATGAACAGACGGCTCCTGAGGTGCTGATTATCGGCCAGCAGAACAGATGCACATGACACTTCGGTGACGGGTAACGCGGACCGCGAAAGGTCGAATCAGCTCACGTGTGTTGCAGGTCTTTGCTTCGCATCTGACGTGTACGCCACCCCGGATCAGCACCATGACTCAGCCGTCACTTATGTCGCACTCTGCGTCGTCAGTACCATCGCGGTTGAACAGCACTGCATTGGCGGTCGCTGCGGGCAACGCGTGAGGCTCTGTCGCATCAGAGTCACATATATGTCGGCGTTTGATTCTGGCCAGCGCCCGTCACTGACCGCAGCGCAGACCTTTCGTTATCAGCCAATGACCGTCGAGGGCAGGGCGGTGACAGTGTCCGGGGTGAAGAATACCTTTCACTACCGGATCAAGCAGGACTACCGTGTACTGCAGGCAGTCCTCTGACCTGTGCCCCTGTCTGGCCGGAAATGGTATCCGGATGAACGAGCAGGATTTTTTTCTGCTCTGCTTGACTTCCTTTTCCGAATCAGTAACATAGCGCTCATTCCGCGATAGCTCAGTTGGTAGAGCAAGTGACTGTTAATCACTGGGTCCCTGGTTCGAGTCCAGGTCGTGGAGCCAGAATATATTTCAAAGGCGATGTGTAGGCCTTTGAACAAGAAAAAACCCGCCTAATGGCGGGTTTTTTCGTTTTGGCGCTAATGCGACGCGGCTTCAGCATTCTTGGCTCGCGGCGCCTCAATACGGCGAAATAGTCCCCAACAAACCCACCGCGATTGCCAACAATAAAAAACCTATCAAAGAAAGTCCGAGCTTGCCCATGAGCGTCTCCTGCTGATCGATCTGTCTGTAACGAGCCGCAGGTATCGCTTCTGGCGGTTGGCCTGCGCGTTTGAAAGCGCTGCCATTATCGTGCTCATACAGATTCTGGTACAGATTCAGAAACAGCTTAAAAATACGGATCAGTTGCCTTTATGCAAGGCATGAAAACGCTCAGAACGACGCGATGATACGCCCCAACATCGCCATGGCCTGCTCGCTGCGTTCGTCCCAGGGCGTGCCGTAGTTGAGGCGCGCGCAATTCTTGAAGCGCCGTGACGCGGAAAAGATCGGGCCGGGTGCGAGGCTGATGCCTTGCGCTAGCGCGAGTTGAAAGAGCTGCAGCGAATCAACCTGCTCGGGGAATTCGAACCACAGAAAGTAGCCGCCGACGGGGCGGGTGACGCGTGTCGCCGCCGGGAAATAGCGGGCGGCAGCGGCGAGCATCGCGCCTTGTTGCAGTTCGAGAGTGTCACGCAGTTTACGCAGATGGCGGTCATAGCCGCCATGCTTGAGGTAGTCGGCGAGCGCGGCCTGGGCGGGGACCGAAGGGGAGAGGGTGGTCATGAGCTTGAGGCGGTCAATCTGCTCGGTGTAACGTCCGCCTGCCACCCAGCCGACCCGATAGCCGGGCGCGAGGGTCTTGGAAAACGAGCTGCAGTGCATCACCAGTCCGCTGCGATCCAGGCTTTTCACCGGGTGAGGCGCCTTGGCGCCGTAATACAGTTCGGCGTACACATCGTCCTCGATCAACGGGATTTGATGCTGTTCCAGCAGGTCGTAGAGCCTGATCCTGTTTTCCTGAGTCATGCTCGCGCCCAATGGGTTCTGAAAGCTGCTCATGAACCAGCAAGCCTTGATCGGCAGGCGTGTCAGGCTGTCCTGCAGCGAGTCGAGGTCCACGCCGTCACGCGGATGCACGGGGATTTCGACGGCTTTCAGCTTCAGACGCTCCAGCACTTGAAGGCAGGCATAGAACGCCGGGGCTTCGATGGCGACCAGGTCGCCGGGCTCGGTGACGCACTGCAGGCACAGGTTCAGGGCTTCCATCGCGCCATTGGTGATGACCAGTTCGTCAGCCGGCAAGCGCACGCCACTGATCATGTAGCGCAGGGCGATCTGTCGGCGCAGTTCGGGATTCCCGGTGGTCATGTCGCTGACGATGCCCGCAGGCGTCAGCGCACGCACAGCTGACGCCATCGACTTTGCCAGGCTCGCCAGCGGATACAGGTGCGGGCTGGGAAACGCCGAGCCAAACGGCACGGTGTCCGGGTCCTTGAGCGAGCCGAGCACTGAAAAGATCAGGTCGCTGACGCCCAGTTCGGTGCCTTCGCTGGTGTGTCTGATCAGTTCAGGCTCGGTCAGTGCATTGGCGGCATGCTCGCGCACGTAATACCCGGAGCGTGCGCGGGCCTGAATCAGTCCCTTGTCTTCCAGCAGGTAATAGGCCTTGAAGACCGTTGCCGGGCTGACGGACCAGGTGCGACTCGCGACGCGTACGGACGGGACTTTTCCCCCGGCGGGCAGGACGCCGCTGCGAATCATTTCCGAGATGTCGGCGGCGAATTTTTCGTAGCGTTTCATAAGCGGCATCGAATGAACAAGGCTGCATCATGAGCGAAACCGGCCATAACGAACAGAGACAAAAGGGCTGTAAAAAACAGGATCAGATGGCTTTTGCAGGTGTTGCAGAGTGTTACGCCACCCGTCACTCAGGTCGTTCGGGGAGATGGCTTGCGCTTGAACCCCTCAAACGGATAGGTCTATGATGCCAGCGCCTTACGACCCATCGAAGGAAATAGACGTGTCCCGTTCCAACTGGCTGCCTACGCCGCCTTAGCGCTACGCCCCCCTCGCAACACCTGACTGCCTTTTTGCTGCAGTCGCCCGTTGCTGCGCCCGTTTTTTGGTCGCTGCCACTCCCACTCTGATTACTTAATCGAAAACCGATGCTCCTGCTCGCCCGGCAATCGCTGCCGTGCGTCTTGCTGCGTCTGTCACAGGTATTCCCATGTTAGAAAAAATCAAAGCTGCGTGGTTTTCCAACGTTCGTGCCGATGTATTGGCCGGGCTGGTGGTTGCATTGGCCCTGATTCCAGAGGCCATCGCGTTCTCCATCATTACCGGGGTAGACCCGAAAGTCGGGCTTTACGCGTCGTTCTGTATCTGCGTGGTCATCGCTTTCGTGGGCGGGCGCCCGGCGATGATTTCTGCGGCCACCGGTGCGATGGCTTTGCTGATGGTGAATCTGGTCAAAGAGCACGGGCTTCAGTATTTGCTGGCCGCCACCTTGCTCTGCGGCGTATTGCAGATCATCGCCGGCTATCTGCGCCTGGGTGAGTTGATGCGCTTCGTTTCACGCTCGGTGGTTACCGGGTTCGTGAATGCACTGGCGATTCTTATCTTCATGGCCCAGTTGCCGGAATTGACCCATGTGACCTGGCCGGTGTACGCGATGACCGCAGCGGGCCTGGCAATCATCTACCTGTTCCCGCGTGTGCCGGTGCTGGGCAAGCTGCTGCCTTCGCCGCTGGTGTGCATTCTGGTGCTCACCGCAATGTCCATTTACATGGGGCTTGACGTACGAACCGTGGGTGACATGGGCGCAATGCCCGACAGCCTGCCGACTTTCATGTGGCCGGATGTCGCGCTCAATCTCGACACGCTGCTGATCATTCTGCCGTATTCCGCCGCGCTGGCCGTGGTGGGCCTGCTGGAGTCGATGATGACCGCGACCATCGTCGATGACCTGACCGATACCTCCAGTGACAAAAGCCGTGAGTGCAAAGGGCAGGGCATTGCCAATATCGCCACCGGACTGATCGGGGGCATGGCCGGCTGCGCCATGATCGGCCAGTCGATGATCAACGTGAAGTCTGGCGGCAGAACACGCCTTTCAACCCTCAGCGCAGGTTTACTGCTGTTGATCATGATGCTGTTTCTCGGCGAATGGCTGGCGCGTATTCCGATGGCTGCGCTGGTGGCGGTGATGATCATGGTGTCGATCAGTACCTTCAGTTGGGGATCGATCCGCAACCTCAAGGAATACCCGCTCTCGACCAACATCGTGATGGTGGTCACCGTGGTGGTGGTCGTGGCGACCCACAACCTTGCCTACGGTGTGCTGGTCGGTTCTCTGCTTGCCGCGATGTTCTTTGCCAGCAAGATCGCTCACTTCCTTGACGTCACGTCGCATCGTGATCCCTTCCACAGCCATCGCACCTACTACGTGACCGGCCAGGTATTCTTCGCCTCCGCTGACCGTTTCATGGACTCATTCGACCTGCGCGAAAGCCTTGAGACACTGGTCATCGATCTGCGCGAGGCGCACTTCTGGGACATCACCGCTGTGGCCGCACTGGACAAGGTGGTTTTGAAACTGAGAAAGGCAGGCATCAGCGTCGACGTTATAGGCATGAACCGGGCCACCGCTACGCTGGTGGACCGGTTTGGTGTGCATGATAAGCCGGACGGCATCGATTCGTTGATGGGGCACTGATCTGCGGGGCCGGGCAGGCAGGCTCAGCCCGGAATATTCAGGCGGATGACGGATCCTCCGCCTGGCTTGTTGCGGACCTCGATAGTGCCGTCATGCTCGAGGCAAATGGCTCTGGCGATCGACAGGCCAAGGCCGCTGCCTCCCGAATAACGCGCCCGCGAACGTTCGGCACGCCAGAAGCGGTCGAATACCTGTTCGAGGTTCTCCGAGTCAAAGCCGGGCCCGCG
Organism: Pseudomonas syringae KCTC 12500; assembly: GCF_000507185.2. NCBI lineage: Bacteria > Pseudomonadati > Pseudomonadota > Gammaproteobacteria > Pseudomonadales > Pseudomonadaceae > Pseudomonas > Pseudomonas syringae. Next base: position 108,632 of record NZ_AYTM02000001.1, on the reverse strand, counting down.
GTCCGAGACGGTCAGTTCCATGCGCCCTGCGCTGGCTTTGCCGACAATCAGCAGCTCGCCACCCATCGCCGAATAGCGCAGCGCGTTCTCAACGAGAATATTCACCACCTGACCGATCCGGTCACGGTCGGCGTTGACGATCAATTTCCGCGGGATATCGATCGTCACGGCGACACCTGCCTCATCGAGCGGCGTGGCAAACCAGCTCAGCCGTTCGACCACCAGTTTCTCAAGGGAAAACTCCGTCTTGTCCAGGGTCAGCTGACCCGCGCTGGCGAGCGAGAGCAGGTGCAGATCACTCACCAGTTTGTTCAACTGGCCGAGCTGGCGGTGGACCATTTCCAGTTGTGCCAGGTCACGCGGGAACACTTCGTCGATCATGCCTTGTATGCGTCCCATGGCCGCATTCAGTGGCGTGCGCAGCTCATGGGCAATCATGGCGCTGGATTCGCTGACCTCCAGTTCGTAACGGCCGAGCTGTGTGGTCATGGTATTGAAGTCGCTGACCAGCGCCTGCAATTCGTCCGGGCCGTTGGTGCTCATCGGCAGGCGCGTCTTGAAGTCGCCCTGGGCGACTTGACGTGCGCCTCTGGCAATCGAAGAGAACTGGCTGGAAAGCGGGCGGGAAAACAGAAAGCCGAAGAATAGGATGATCGGGATCGCCACCAATACCAGTGCTGCCAGCACCCACCATTCCTTGTTGGCAATGCCCGGCAGCAGGTTTTCGATCGGGTAATACTCGAAGAACAGTTCGCGTAGCTTGACCATGTCCAGGGTGGGCTCGGCCTGCAGCCGCAGGAACTCCATGCGCACGTCGGCCGGCATGGCCTGCAGAGTGAGCCAGTCAGAGACCGTGACGTGCAGCCACATGCAAAATGCGATGACGATGACCGCACCGACGGCGAGCATGCTCATGCGCATGCCGACCCAGTGCCACAACGGTTTTTGTCTGTGCCTGAAAAAATGTCGCATGAGGATCACCTGAACCGATAGCCAACCGAACGGACGGTGACCAGCACGTTGTCCACGCCATGGATCTCCAGTTTGCGCCGCAGGTTATGCACATGCGCATCGACAACCCTGGCCAGCGCCTCGCTGTCGGGAAGGCAGATTTCCAGCAGCTCTTCGCGAGTGAAAGCCTTGGACGGCGTTTTCAGCAGCGTCGAAAGGATCTTGAACTCGGTAGGTGTCAGGTCGAGCACGGTCTCTGCGCCATCCTGACCTTCAATGATTGCGGTGACGGCGTCCAGCTCCACCAGCAGGTTCTGGTAGCGCAAATGACGCTCGTTGCTGCCGTTCTGCTGGGAGCGCCGCAGAACCGCATGCACACGGGCCACTACTTCCCGCGGGTTGTAGGGCTTGACCACATAATCGTCGGCCCCATAGCGCAAGGCGCCGAGTTTTTCCGGTTCGTCGCCCATGGCGGTGACCATGATCACCGGCGTGTCGCTGCAGCGCCGGACTGCCGAAAGCACGTCCGTGCCACTGACAAGCGGCAGCATGACGTCCAGCAGAATCAGGTCGGGTTTCCACTGACGGTGCATATCGATACCGCGCTGACCGTTTTCGGCCAGCCCGACGTTTAAACCGTCACGACGCAGGTAAGCCTCAAGAATGCTGGCACTGTCGGCATCGTCTTCAACGATAAGAATGCGTTTTCCTGACACGAGAGCGCCTCTTGATCAAATCTTGATAATTCACGAACGGTTTGTTGAAAGTCGACGTTCAGGATGCTGCCCAGAGCCCACTGTCGCGGACAGATCCTATGCCGATGAGTACACCGCTGTCCAAGCGTATCCGCAACCGCCGCCGGTATTGCCTGGCCATGCTGGCGAGCCTGGTTCTTTCGGGCTGCTCGTTGATACCGGCCTATCAGCGTCCGGCGTTGCCGGTCCCTGTCGATCAGGTGTCTGCTGTGGTCGCGGCTCCGAATACCTCCACAGCCGTCGTGCTCAGTGCCGACGAAGAAGCGCTTGCTGGCGAGTTATCGCCGAAGGGCGAGCTGCGCGGTCTGCTGCAATCGGCCCTGGCGTTCAATCGCGATTTTCGTGTGGCGGTGCTGCGTGTGGAGGAGGCCAGGGCAATGCGCGGCATTACCCGTGCCGATCGCTTTCCGACCCTTGCTGCAGGTGTCGAGCGCGATCGTCAGCACTTCGATAATGCGGCCGCCGACGAGCGTTATGGTCAGGACATTTCCATAGCGTCGGTGGGCGTCTCTGACTTCGAACTGGATTTCTTCGGGCGCGTGCGCAGCCTGTCGGAGGCGGCGCGGCACGATTATCTGGCCAGCACCTACGGCCAGCTGGCGGCACGCGGTGCGCTGATCGCGGAAGTCGCCCGCGCCTGGCTGGCCGAGCGTCTGACGGCTGCCGTGCAGCAGGATGCGCAGGCGGTTCACGAGGCCCGGCTGATGCTGGTCAAGGCGGCCGAAGAGCAGCAGCGTCAAGGCGCGCTTTCGCTGGACGATCTGATGGCACAGCGCCTCGACACCCTGACTGCGCAACAGCAGGTACAGGATGCGGCAAGCGATCACGCCAACGCGTCGCAGGCCTTGTTGTTGCTCACCGGCTATTCGACAGCGTTGCCCCTCAGCACGCCAGACACTCCTGCGCTGACTGCCGCGTTGGTCGAGACGCCGCCTTGGCTGTCGAATTTGCCGTCCCAGCGTCTGCTTGAGCGTTTCGACATCCGTCAGCGCGAAGAAGCCCTCAAGGCCAGCAATGCCAACATCGGTGCTGCCCGTGCGGCGTTCTTTCCGTCGATAAAACTCAGTACCGGCGTGGGCTTGCAGAGCGACAGCCTGCGCACCTTGTTCAGCAACGGCAGCGGTGCCTGGCTGTTCACGCCGCAATTGAATCTGCCGCTGTTCGACGGCGGGCGTAATCAGGCCAACCTGGATTTTGCCAAGGTGCGTCAGCAGATCGCGGTGGCCGAGTATGAAAAGGCCGTGCAGAACGCCTTCCGTGAAATGTCCGCTGTGCTGACCCGCCGTCAGCAGGCCCTGAACCATGTCCGCAACGAGGTCGAGCGTGTTGCGCTGGTCCAGGAAAAAGTGCGGCGCCTGTCCTTTGAGCTTAATGCGGGCGCTGTCGAGCGTACTGCATTGCTGGTTTCCACTCTCCGTATTGCCGAGGCCGACGCAGCCGCTCGCAAGTCCCTCGATGCGCTGCAGCAAAACCGCATCGATCTGTTTCGAGTGCTGCACGGAGCAGAACCGACAACCCCACCCCAATCCTGAATGAAACCGGAGTATCCCCATGAGCCCTGCAATCTCTCGTACTCACCTGCTGTCTGCGCTGCTTAAACCTGTGCTGACCGTGTTGATCACCTCTGCGGCCATGACCCTGGCCGGTCAGGCCTGTGCCCAGGACAGCACCGCTGAAAGCCAGTCGATGCTGGGTGACCGGTTCAACGTCAATTTCGGGCTCGGCATGGCGGTGCTGCCGCGCTACATGGGGGCCGATGAATACCGCAGTCAGGTGGTGCCCATGCTGACGGTCCAGCGCGGCATCTTCTTCGCCGACACCACGCGCGGTCTGGGGCTGCAATGGCAGTCGGATTCCGGGTTCGGCGCCAGCGCTGCACTCAATTACGATTTCGGTCGGACCGAGAAAAACAGCACGAATCGGCCCGGTTCCAACGAGCTGAGAGGGATGGGTACCGTCAAGGGCGCGACCGTGGGCGACTTCATGGTTTCTCAGCAACTCATGCCGTGGCTGTCCGTCAGTGCCGAGGCCGAACTGCGGGTGGCTGGTGAACAACGTGGCAATCGCTACCGTTTGGGTTTCGAGGGCATCGCTTACCACAGCCAGTCCGATACGGTGACCCTCGACATCGATGCGCACGCCGGGGACGGCCGTTACAACCAGACTTATTTCGGCGTGAGCCCGATCCAGAGTCAGCGCACCGGCTTCTCCCGTTTCAACGCAGACAGCGGCATTTACGCGTACTCGGCGGCGCTCGCCTGGCAGCATACCTTCGACGCCCACTGGTCAACCGTCGCCAGCGTCGGGGTGACGCATTACACCGACCAGACCCGTGGCAGCCCGCTGGTCGAGACCGATGCCGAAGGCAGTGGCCTGATTGCCTTGAATTACGCTTTCTGAAGGGTTGAAGCCTGCCATGCGATTGAATCCTGATGCGTTTCTGGCTCTACGGAGGCGTGTGTCACGCGCTTGCGGCGTCGTGCTGATCACCCTGATGATCAGTGGCTGCGGTGATAAACAGACGGCCAGCGTTCCGCCTGTCCGGGCAGTCAAGGTTGAGACGGTGCGGGCGGGAGAGGGCGCTGCGCTGCGCTTCATCGGCACCGTTCGACAGCAGGAGCGCGCCAGTCTGGCGTTTGAATCGGCAGGCACCCTGACAGAGCTGCGGGTCGACATTGGCGATAGCGTCAAGCCGGGCCAGGTGCTCGCCCGCCTTGATCCACAGCCCGCGCAATTGCGTCTGCAGGAGGCGCAGGCCGCTTTGCGGCTGGCCCGGGCTCAGGCGCTGGAGCGCCAGCGTAACTACCAGCGTCAGCAAAACCTGCTCGCAGCGGGCAGTGTCGCCCAGAGCGTCGTCGAGTCGGCCCAGTCGTCCAGTGAACAAGCCAGCGCCGAGCTGATCCGCACGCAAGCCGAGCTGGACCTGGCCCGTCGCGAACTGGATCGCACCCGGTTGATCGCACCCTTTGCCGGGCGCGTGGTGGCTCGTCATGCACAACCGCAGAGCTTGTTGTCCGCCGGGCAGGTGCTGCTGGATGTCGAATCCGCTACGGAGCAGCAAGTGGTGGCAGCTGTTCCGTTGGCACTTGCCGAGTCGCTTGAGCCGGGCGACCTCGCCAGCGCCTCCAGCAGCGCAGACGGTACGGTAGGGTTTGATCTCGCCCTGGAAGGCATTTCGCCCCGAGCCGATGACGGGCTGGTCAGAACGGCTGTGTTCCGAGTGCTGCGGCCTGCCGGCAGGCTGCCCAGTGGCGTCACGCTGCTTGTGCAAATGCATCCCGCTGCCGACGCACAGTCGCTGTCAGTTCCGGTGCAAGCATTATGGATGGGGACCAGCAGCCACGTTGCCGAAGTCTTCGTCTACCAGCCGGGAGGAACAGTCGCCGTCCGCTCTGTCACGCTGGGTACGGTCAGAGAAGGACGGGCAGTGGTCGTCAGCGGGCTAACCGCTGGTGAGCAAGTGGTCACTGCCGGCGCTGCTTTTCTGCAGGACGGTCAGCCCGTCACGCTGTTTCATTCAGACACTCGCCTGACCGGTGATGCGCAATGAATCTTACCTCCCGCGCCATGGGCGCAAGCCGCCTGACCCTGTTTGTCGCCTTGCTGATTTTGCTGGCCGGTGTCGCGACTTTTTTGAGCTTTCCTTCTCAGGAAGAGCCGTCGGTGACCGTTCGCGACGCACTGGTCAGCGTGTCTCTGGACGGGCTGTCCGCAGAGCGCAGCGAGGAACTGCTCGCCAGGCCGCTCGAAGAGCGTATCCGTGAACTGGCCGAGATCAAGAACGTGCTCACCACGGTCCAGCCTGGCCGAGTGATCGTGCAGGTCACGGCGTATGACAACGTCAAGGATCTTGGGCTGCTGTGGCAACGGCTCCGGGCGAAGGTGAGCGAAACGAGCGGTGGTTTTCCGCCCGGCACCCAAGGGCCGTTTGTCGATGATGATTTCGGTCGCGTGGCCGTGGCTTCGGTCGCGCTGACCGCACCGGGTTTCACCATGAGCGAGATGCGCGGCCCGATCAAACGTTTGCGCAATCAGCTTTATGCGCTCAAGGGCGTCGATCAGGTGCAGATATATGGTCTGCAGGATGAACGCATCTACCTCGATGTCGAGCACCAGACGCTGGCCGCCGCCGGACTTTCCCCGCAACAACTACTTCAGCAACTGCAAGCCCGCAACCTGATCGCGACAGGAGGCAACCCGGTCATCGGCCAGCAGAGCACCACGCTTTCGATCAGTGGCGAGGTGCTTTCGCTTGAGCAGCTTCGGCAGTTCCCGGTGCAGTTGCCCAATGGTCAGAAGGTCGCGTTGCAGAACCTGAGTCGGGTATCGGTGAGCCCTGTCGACCCGCCGGAAACCGAAGCGATCTACCAGGGACAGGATGCTGTGGTACTGGCGGTTTCGATGCAGCCAGGCCTCAATGTGCAGACGTTCGGTGATGCCTTGCGCAAGCGACTCGGTGAGCTGGAGCAGCAACTTCCGACGGGCTTTACCTTGCACGTGGTGACCTTCCAGTCCAGCGTGGTCGAGCACGAGATGAGCAAGATGTATCACGTCATGGCCGAGACGGTGGTGATCGTGATGTGCGTGGTCATGCTGTTTCTGGGCTGGCGCACCGGCCTGGTGGTCGGGGTGATTGTGCCCTTGACCATCCTCAGTACGCTGCTGATCATGCGCGCACTGGGGATCGAGCTGCAGACGGTGTCGATTGCCGCGATCATCCTGGCGCTGGGCTTGCTGGTGGACAACGGCATTGTCATCGCCGAAGACATCGAGCGACGCCTGCATGCGGGCGAGGATCGACGAAGTGCCTGTGAGGAGGCAGGGCGCACCTTGATGATCCCTCTGCTGACCTCTTCACTGGTCATCGTGCTGGCGTTTTCGCCCTTCTTTCTGGGGCAGACCAGCACCAACGAATACCTGCGTTCGCTGGCGGTTGTGCTCGCCACGACGCTGATCAGCTCGTGGTTGCTCAGCGTCACGGTGACGCCCCTGTTGTGCTTTTACTTCGCCAGGATGCCGGCCGTCAAAGCGTCAGCGGATGATGCCGATGAGTATGCCTCGGTGTTCTACCGCGGCTATCGCAAGGTCATCGAGGGCTTGCTGAATCACTCGCTGATCTTCATTGCCTGCATGATGGGGTTGCTGGCGTTGGCGGTCGTGGTGCTGACCCGGGTGCCGTACGATTTTCTGCCGAAGTCGGACCGCATGCAGTTCCAGATTCCGCTGGTGCTGGAGCCCGGCAGCAGCTCGCGAGACACGTCGCGAGCGGTGCGTGATATCAGCCAGTGGCTGAGCAGCGATCAGGATGTGGAACACAGTATTGGTTATGTCGCCAGTGGCGGGCCGCGGATCGTGCTTGGACTCAATCCCCCGTTGCCGGCGCCGAATATCGCGTACTTCACTGTCAGCGTGCGTGAAGGCGCCAACCTCGATGCGGTGATCGAGCGCGCACGGCAATTTGTCCTCACGCAGCACCCTGAAATCGAAGCGCAGCCCAAACGATTTTCGATGGGCACCACCGAGGCAGGGATTGCGGTCTACCGGGTCATCGGTCCTGATGAGGAAGTGTTGCGCGGTATTGCCCGACAGATAGAGCAGGCTTTGTCGGCGTTGCCCGGAACCCTGGACGTGCACGATGACTGGCGGACCCGATTGCTGCGTTACGACGTTGTCGTCGACCCGTACAAGGCCCTGCAGGCCGGTGTTGCCACTCAGGACATCGCCCAGGCCCTGCAACTGAGAAACAGCGGGCTGTCCGTGTCGTCGCTGCAGGATGGCGATATTGCTGTCGCGATTGTGGCGCGCGAGCAGAGCACGCTGAGCAAACCGGGCAATGATCTGGACAGCACATTGATTTACCCGGCTTCCGGGGGTGCGCCGTTGATGTTGTCGGCCATTGCCACTGTCGAGCCCAGGGCGGAGGCATCGACCCTCCAGCGGCGTAATCTGCAACGCGCGATCACGGTGGTCGGACACAATCCGTCAATGACAGCGACCTCGATCGTCGAGCAGTTGGCACCGCAGATAGCTGCAATCAGCCTGCCGGCGGGTTACCACATCGAACCGGGTGGCGAAATAGAAGACTCGGCCGAGGCCAATCAGGCGCTGCTGCAGTACATGCCACACGCACTGGTCGCGATGCTGTTGTTGTTCGTCTGGCAGTTCAATTCGTTCCGCAAGCTGCTGATCGTCATCTCCAGCGTACCCTTCGTGCTGATCGGCGTGGCGCTGGCATTGGTGCTCACCGGCTATCCGTTCGGCTTCATGGCCACCTTCGGGCTGCTGTCGCTGGCCGGCATCATCGTCAACAATGCCGTGCTGCTGCTCGAACGTATCGAGGCTGAGCGCGAGCAAGGCCTGGCGGTGCGTGACGCCGTCGTCAATGCCGCGATCAAGCGCTTGCGGCCGATCGTGATGACCAAACTGACCTGCATCATCGGGCTGGTGCCGCTGATGCTGTTTGCCGGCCCGCTCTGGGAGGGCATGGCGATCACCATCATGGGTGGCCTGGCGTTGGGTACGCTGGTGACACTGGGCCTGATTCCGATCCTCTACGCGTTGCTGTTCGACCGCTTCGAGCGCTGGCGCAAGGCGAGCTGAACCATGACGGCCGGTACGTGTGTAGGGTATGGTCCTGAAAAAACCTCGATGATCGAACACAAGGATGAAACACATGCGCTCATTTACCCGCTCGCCACTGGCTGCTCATCTCGCCCTGGCGCTTGCGCTGACAGCCCTGGCACCGGCGGCCATGGCCGAACCGCACAAGGCCATCCAGGCCGATGCCGAGCAATACAAGGACGAAGCCTTGAAGCTGCTGGAGCGTCTGGTGAACATCGACTCGGGTTCCGGGTATGTCCCGGGCCTGACCAAGGTCAGCGACATCGCGATCGAAGAACTGAAAAAGCTCGGTGCCACCATCGAGCTCGTTCCAAATACGCCAGAGGCCAGCAACCACGTCATCGCCACCCTTAAAGGCACCGGCAAGGCGAAGATTCTGCTGATGGCGCACATGGACACCGTGTTCAAGGAAGGCTCTGCGGCCGAGCGTCCGTTTCATATCAAGGACGGGCGTGCCTATGGCCCAGGGGTGATGGATGACAAGGGCGGCATCGTTGCCGCTATCTATGCGCTGAAGGTGCTGCACAACCTGAAGTTCACCGACTACGCGCAGATCACGGTATTGCTCGACGCCAGCGAGGAGACCGGCTCAGGCGTCGGTACCGAGCTGATCAAGAAAACCGCGAAGGAGCATGACGTCACGCTCAACCTCGAGCCGGGTCGTCCGGCCGACGGTCTGGTGGTGTGGCGCAAAGGCTCGGCCACCGCGCTGGTCGAAGTCAAAGGCAAGGCCTCGCATGCAGGCGTTGCGCCTGAGCTGGGACGTAACGCCGCGACCGAAGTTGCCCATCAGATCCTGCAACTCGGCAAGCTGGGTGACGAGGAGAAGAAAACCACCATCAACTTTACCGTGCTCAAGGCAGGGGATCGCACCAACGTGATTCCCGATCAGGCCAGCGCCAAGGCCGACGTGCGTGCTGCCGTACCGGAGGAGTTCGACCGCGTCGAGCAGGATCTGGCCAAGGTGTCGGCCAACAAGCTGGTGCCTGATACCGAGGTCAAGACCAGCCTGGTCCGTGGTCTGCCACCGATGCCACAAACCGCGCAGTCCGATGCATTGGTCGCGATGGCACAAGGCATCTACGGTGAACTGGGTCGCACCCTGACCATCGAGGGCAGCGGCGGGGCGGCGGATTCAAGCCTGTCTGCCAGCGTGGGCACACCGACGCTGGACGGCTTCGGGATTGTCGGCGGCAATATTCATACACCCGAAGAGTACGCCGAAGTAGGCAGCGTGGCGCCGCGTATCTATTTGCTGTCGCGAATGATCATGAAGTTGTCCGGACAACAGTGATTCGACAAGCCTCCCGTGCGTGGCGCGGGAGGCTGTAGAGTCGATGACCCGCTTTTAAAGGCTGTAGAGACCCGATACTGAATTCAACGGCAGGCGGCGCTGATTCTGGCATAGCGGCTCATTGTCGAGTGGTGTCCGACAATTAGCTGCTATTACTCATCCCGTTTTGCTCATGCGCCACACCACAGGGTTTGATCGAAACCTGCTGCCTCTGTCTTACACCCTGGCCATGCAAAAAAGACCGTCGTCGCGGCTCCAGAGCCCTGGAAGGTCAGCATGCTTGCGCCTGTTTCCTTAACCCATAGTCATTTTATTAGTGTGTCTGCGGCCTTGAGCCGAGCCGGTTTTCGCGTAATAGCCGATTAGCATTTCTGCATATATTTAATTATGACCTTAATGCTATGTCGAAAAGATACGCTGCGCCCTATCAATATTAAGCACATGACCCTTGAGCGCTGGCTAAAGGTCAGTGTTGTAAAAATCAACTTCAAAAAAAGTTCAACAAATCGGATACAAGGTCGATACAAATATTTGACGCCGCTATGATGGCGTTCTAGTATTGCCCACCTTTTTGATATCAATATGCTACCGCAAGGACGCGCCGTGTATCCTCATGTCCTAAAACTGGCTTTGCTGCTACTGCTCGCCATCGCGCCAGCTACCTCGCTTGCAGCCACTGCTCCCGCCAGTTTGCCAGGTGACCAGGATCTTATTCGTGACCGTCAGGATCGCCTGCTCGAAGAGCAGCGCCGCCGTCTTGAAGAACTCAAGGACCTGCCGGGCAAACAATCCGCACCCGCAACCCCTAGTTCCCCGGCCGATACCCGTTGTTTCACCATCGATCGTATTGAGCTCAAGGGCGCTGACTCGCTGTCGGCCGCCGAGCGCGATGCGCTGACCAAGCCCTATATCGGCAAGTGCCTTGGTGTTGCGCAGCTCAATGAGCTGCTTAAAGTCATCACTGATCACTACCTCGAAAAAGGCCTGGTGACGACCCGCGCCTACCTGCCGCAACAGGACCTGTCGACAGGCGACCTGCAAGTGCTGGTCATCGAAGGCAAGCTGGAGCATCTGCGTGGCGATCCTGCCAGCGGTCTGTCGGCGAGTGAGCTGGCCATGACGTTTCCCGGCAGTGAAGGGCGGATGGTCAACCTGCGCGAAATCGAGCAGATGGTCGATCAGCTCAATCGCCTGCCGTCCAATCAGGCGCAGATGGAGCTGACCCCCGGTAAGGCCGTCGGTGGCAGTGACGTAGTGGTCAAGAACACTCCGCAAAAACCATGGCGGGCCAACCTGTCGCGCACCAACGAAGGTCAGCGCAGCACTGGCGAGCAGCAATGGAACGCTGGCCTTGAGTGGGATAATCCGTCGGGGCTGGCCGACCAGTTCAGCCTGCGCGGCGGCCACGATGCGATCAGCGATCGGCAGAAAGCCTCCCGCAACGCCTCGCTTGCCTACAGCCTGCCGTGGGGCTGGTGGACGTTCAGCTACCTGTACAACACCAGTGAATATCGTTCGGTGGCGCAGGCCTCGAACGTCAACTTCAAGCAGGACGGCGATAGCCAGAACCACCAGTTCAAGGCCGAGCGGGTCGTGTATCGCGACGCGCTGAGCAAGACCTCGCTCAATGCCGGTCTGTCCTACCTGCGCACCAACAATTATGTCGAAGGCAGCAAGCTGGCAGTCAGCAGCAATCGCATCACCGAGGCGCAGTTCGGCATCAACCACGGTCGGCGGGTCGGCTCGGCGTTCGTCAACATCGATCTGGGCATGCAGCAAGGCATCGGTGCACTGGACGCGCAGGGCAACCACGATCCTCGCCCGGGTGAGGCCGATGCGCGGTATCGCAAATACACCGGCACCCTCAGCTATCTGCACCCCTTTCAACTGTGGGGCGAAAACCTCAGCTTCACCAGCCTGGCCACCGGGCAGCGCAGTGAGGATGTGCTGTTCAGTTCGCAACGCACCAGCCTGGGCGGATCGGCATCGGTGCGTGGTTACAAGGATGAGTTTCTGTCTGGCGACAGCGGTGGTTACTGGCGTAACGAGTTACGCCTGACTCGCCCGGTCACCCTGGACTGGCTGCGCCCGGTGTTCGCCGAGTATGGCGCGGCCGCCGGTTACGACCAGGGTGTTATCCGCAACGACCGTTACAACGGCGAGCAGCATGGGCGCTTGTCCAGCAACTCGTTCGAGCTGTTTACCCGAGGCCAGCACGTTGCTGCCTCAGTGACCTTCGCTCATTCCCTGGAACGTCCCGATGTGATCGAACGCGAAGCGCCGATCTATTTCCGTATGGACTTTTTCCTCTAATCACATCGTATTCAACCTACCTGTTTCGAGGTCACTTACATGGACGTTCACCAACTGGCTCTGCTCGCTCGTCAGCCCTCTGCTGTGCTGGTCGAGCGCCGGGCTTTCTGGGGAATGCCCAAGCGCGGCCTCGCGCTGATTCTCGCCAATGCGATGTTCTGGCAGCCGCTGCTGGTTCAAGCCGAAGGCATCGTGGTCAGCGGCACGAATACCAGCCTGAACCAGGCCGGCAATGGCGTGCCGATCGTCAACATTGCGGCGCCCAATGCCAGCGGTTTGTCACATAACCAGTATCAGCAGTTCAACGTCGACAGTCAGGGCGTCATCCTCAACAACTCCACTAACCAGACCCAGAGCACCCAACTGGGCGGCATCATCGTCGGCAACGCCAACCTGCGCGGCACGGCGGCCAGCACCATTCTCAACGAAGTGGTCGGGGCCAACGCCAGTCAGCTCAAAGGCTATACGGAAGTGGCCGGGCAGGCGGCGCGTGTCATCGTCGCCAACCCCTACGGTATCAGTTGCAACGGCTGTGGTTTCATCAATACCCCGCAGGTCACGCTGACCACCGGCAAACCCGTGCTGGATGCCAACGGGCAATTGCAGCGTTTCAATGTGCAGGGCGGCAGCATATCCATCGACGGCGTGGGGCTGAACGCAGACAACGTCGACCAGTTCGACATCATTACCCGTAGCGCGAAGATCAATGCCGAGCTACACGCCAGGCGCCTCAACATCATTGCCGGTCGCAACGATGTCGACGCACAGACTCTTAATCCTACAGCCTTGCCTGACGATGGCAGCGCCAAACCGGAACTGGCCGTCGACAGCTCGGCGCTGGGCGGCATGTATGCCGGCGCGATCCGTCTGGTGGGCACCGAGGCAGGTGTCGGCGTCAGACTGGCTGGCGATCTGGCGGCCAGTGGCGGAGATATCCAGCTTGATGCCAACGGCCACTTGAGCATGATGCAGACCGCTGCCAGCGGTGCTTTGGCGGCCAAGGCCAACAGTGCCGAGGTCAACGGGCCGGTTTATGCTGGGTCGTCACTGGGCATGACCACGGCAGGTGATCTCATCACCCGGCAGAACGTCGCCGCGCGCGATGCACTGACACTTTCCGCAGGCGGCCAGATCAATAACACCGCGGTGATCGAGGCGGGCGTCAATGCCGACAACAGCCGCAATACATCGGGTGATGTGACGCTGTCTGCCAACGGGCTCAACAACAGCGGCAGCATCACCGCCAGCCGCGCCCTGCAAGCCAGCATCAGCCAGACCCTGAACAATCAGGGAGCCACGCTGAACGGGCAGTCGAGCGCACGCATCGTGGCCACTGCCGTCGACAATCGCCAGTCAGGCCGGATTCTGAGCCAGGGCGGCACTGTCGATATCAACGCGTCTCAGGTGCTCAACAGCCAGAGCGGGCTGATCAGCAGCAATGGCACTATGACCATCACTGCGGGTTCTCTGGACAATAGCCAGCAAGGCAAGCTGTTCAGCAGCAGCGCATTGTCTGCCCGTATTTCCGGGCCGTTGCTCAACCAGCTGGGGCTCATCAGCGCCAATGGCGATCTGCTGCTCAACGCGGCAAGCGTGGACAACCGCAGCGCGGAAATCTCCAGTCTCGGCAGCCTGACCTCGACCGTCAGCCAGTTCGACAACCGCGAAAAAGGCCATCTGCTGGCCAGCGGCGCGCTGCAACTGACCTCTGACCACCTGAACAACCAGAACGGCTCGGTTGCCGGACAGCAAGGTGTACAGCTGAATCTGGGGCAACTGACCAATGCTGGCAACGGTAGTGTCTACGGCAAAAACAGTCTGAACCTGGCCGTAAGCGGCGCGTTGAACAATGACCAAGGCACTCTGCGCAGTGATGGCACTCTGGCTGTGCGTGCAGCGTCTCTGAGCAATAACAGTGGCAGCGTGACCAGTGCCGGCACGGCAACGCTCAGCACAACGGGCGCAGTCGTCAACCGGGGTGGGCAGATTCTGAGCGATGCGGGTCTGACGCTTTCCAGCGGCAGCCTGGACAACAGCCAGAGCGGTCGTATTGCCGGCAATGGCGTGGTGCTCACCACTGGCGCTTTCGACAACTATCAGGACGGCCGCCTGACCAGTACCGGCGCGCTTCAACTGAACGCCGGGCTGGTCAACAACAGCGACGCCGGTCGCATCGCCAGCGCCATGGCGCTGACTGCCGTGGTTACCGGCCTTAATCAGACCAACGACGGCCGGCTGTACAGCAACAGCGACGTCAGCCTGGACCTGAGCAATGGCCTGTTGTCCAACCAGCGTGGCCAGATCACTGCGCCTGGTCAGTTGCTGCTGAAAAACCTCACGGCGGTCAATAATCAGAGCGGCAAGATTTCCAGCGCCAACAGCTTCACGCTGGCAGCCACTTCGCTGGACAACACCGACGGTTCGATACTCAGCGATAAAGCGCTCGTTGTGCGCATCAATCAGTTGCTGACCAACCTTCGCGGTCTGGTTTCTGCGACCGGTCTTGATCTGACAGCGGGCTCACTGAACAACCGCAATGGCGAAATATCCAGCCTTGGCAGTCTGACGGCCAACGTTGGTCAGTTCGATAACCGTGAAAAAGGCCGCCTACTGGCCAGTGGCGCGCTGCTGTTGACTGCGGACGGCTTGAACAACCTGAACGGGATCCTTTCCGGTCAGCAGGGCGTGCAACTGAACCTGGGGCAATTGAACAATACCGCTGGGGGCAGCGTTTACGCTAAGGATGCGCTGAACCTGACGCTGAGCGGTGTGTTGCAAAACGATCAGGGCGTATTGCGCAGTGATGCCGCAATGGACCTCAAAGCAGCCGGTCTGGCCAACACCAACGGCAGTGTGAGCAGTGCCGGCACAGGTGCGCTCAATTTCAACGGTGCGGTGGTCAATCAGGGTGGACAGATAGTCAGCGATGCACAACTGACACTCACCAGTGGCAGCCTCGATAACAGCCGGAGCGGTCGTATTTCCGGTAAAGGTCTGGTGCTCGGTACTGGAGTCTTCGACAACCATCAGGACGGCCGCCTGACCAGTACCGGCGCACTCCAACTGAATGCCGGGCTGGTCGACAACAGTGGCGCCGGTCGTATTGCCAGCGCCATGGCTCTGACCGCCGTGGTTACGGGCCTCAATCAGACCAATGACGGGCGCTTGTACAGCAACAGCGACGTCAGCCTGGACATGAGCAATGGCCTGCTGAACAACCAGCGTGGGCAAATAACCGCTCTCGGTCAGCTGCTGCTGAGAAATCTGAACGTCGTCAATAACCAGAGCGGCAAGATCTCCAGCGCCAACGATTTCACGCTGGCAGCGACTTCGTTGGACAACACTGACGGCTCGCTGGTCAGCGACAAAGCGTTGATCGTGCGTATCGCTCAGCTGCTGACCAACCTGCGCGGGCAGATCTCCGCCAACGGCGTCACCCTGAGCGCCGCAGCGTTGGATAACCGCAACGCCGAACTGTCCAGCCTGGGCAGCCTGACGGCCACCATAGGCCAGTTCGATAATCGCGAAAAAGGTCGCCTGCTGGCCAATGGCGCGCTGCTGTTGACCGCGGGCGGCTTGAATAACCTGAACGGGATCGTTTCCGGGCAGCAGGGCGTGCAACTGAACCTGGGCCAACTGAACAATACCGGTGGGGGCAGCGTTTTTGCCAAAAGCAGTCTTGGTCTGACCGTCAGCGGGGCACTGAACAATGATCAGGGTGTGCTGCGCAGCGACGGTTCACTGACCGGGAGTGCAGCCTCGCTGGCCAACAGCGCGGGCAGTATCAGCAGCGCCGGTGTCGCGTCGATCATTATCAATGACGGCGTCGTCAACCGTGGCGGGCAGATACTCAGCGACGCGCAACTGACACTCACCAGCGCCAGCCTCGATAACAGCCAGAGCGGGCGTATTGCCAGTAAAGGTCTGGTGCTCAGCACCGGAGCCTTCGACAACCATCATGACGGTCGCCTGACCAGTACCGGTGCACTTCAGCTGAATGCCGGGCTGGTCAACAACAGCGACGCTGGGCGCATCGCCAGCGCCATGGCCCTGACTGCCGTGGTCACCGGCCTGAATCAGACCAACGACGGCCGGCTGTACGGCAACAGCGACGTCAGCCTGGACCTGAGCAATGGTCTGTTGAGCAACCAGAGCGGCCTGATCAATGCGCCTGGCCAGTTGCTGCTGAAAAACCTGAATGTCGTCAACAACCAGAGCGGTGAAATCTCCAGTGCCAACGGTTTTACACTGGCTGCCAACTCGCTGGATAACACGGACGGCTCGCTGCTCAGCGATAAAGCGCTTGTTGTGCGCATCAATCAGTTGCTGACCAACCTGCGCGGCAAGATTTCCGCCAATGGCGTCAATCTGAGTGCTGCAACGCTGGACAACCGCAGCGCGGAAATTTCCAGCCTGAGCACCCTGACTGCCACCATCGACCAGTTCGATAACAGTGCGAAAGGGCGTCTTCTGGCCAACGGCACAATGCTGCTGACCGCCGATAACCTGAATAACCAGAACGGCGTGGTCTCCGGACAGCAGGGCGTCCAGTTGACTCTGGGACAACTGACCAACTCCGGCGGCAGCGTTTATGCAAAAAACACGCTGGGTCTGACGCTGACCGGTGCAGTGAATAACAATCAGGGCGTACTGCGCAGTGACGGCACGCTGGACCTGAAAGCAGCTTCTCTGGCCAACACTGGCGGTCGGGTCACCAGTGCCGGTGTTGCCACGTTGCAAGTCGATGCTGCCGTCGTCAATCAGGGCGGGCAGATCATCAGCGATGCGGGGCTGAAGCTTTCCAGCGCCAGCCTGGACAATAGCCAGAGCGGTCGCATTGCCGGCAATGGTGTGGTGCTCACCACTGGCGCTTTCGACAACCATCAGGACGGCCGCCTGACCAGTACCGGCGCGCTTCAACTGAATGCCGGGCGGGTCAACAACGGCGACGCCGGTCATATCGCCAGCGCCATGGCCCTGACTGCAGTGGTCACTGGCCTGAACCAGACCAACGATGGCCGTCTGTACAGCAACAGCGATGTCAGCCTGGACCTGAGCAACGGCGTGCTGACCAACCAAGGCGGTTTGATCAATGCGCCGGGGCAGTTGCTGCTGAAAAACCTCACGGCGGTCAACAACCAGAACGGCGAAATTTCCAGTGCCAACGGGTTCTCGCTGGTGGCCACTTCGCTGGATAACACCGATGGTTCGGTCATCAGCGACAAAGCCTTGATCGTGCGCATCGACCAACTGCTGACCAACCTTCGCGGTCTGATCTCCGCGACCGGTGTTCAACTGAGTGCTGCGACGCTGGACAACCGCAACGCGGAACTCTCCAGCCTTGGAGAGCTGACCGCAACCGTCGGCCAGTTCGATAACAGTGGCAAGGGCCGTATACTGGCCAATGGTACGTTGCTGCTCAACGCCGACAGCCTGAACAACCAGGGCGCAGGTGCCGTCTCCGGACAGCAGAGTGTGCAGTTGAACGTCGGCCAGTTGACCAACACTGGCAGTGGCAGCGTCTACGCCAAAAACAGTCTGGGCCTGAAAGTCACGGGCGTCCTCAACAACGATCAGGGGGCATTGCGCAGCGATGGCACGCTGGCGTTGAGCGCCGCTTCTCTGGGCAATACTGCCGGCAGCATCACCAGCGCCGGCGCCTCGTCCCTGACGGTCGATGGCCCGGTCGTGAACCATGGCGGGCAGATTCTCGGCGATTCAACACTGGTGCTCACCAGTGGCAGTCTCGACAACAGCTAGAACGGTCGTATTGCCGGCAAAGGGGTAAAACTCGTCACAGGCGCCTTTGACAACCAGCAAGGCGGTCGCCTGACCAGTACCGGAACCCTTAAGCTCGATGCAGCGCTGGTGAACAATAGTGACGCCGGTCGTATCGCCAGCGCCATGGCGCTGACTGCCGTAGTCACCGGCCTGAATCAGACCAACGATGGCCGTCTGTACAGCAACAGCGATGTCAGCCTCGATTTAAGCAAAGGCGTGCTGAACAACGACGGCGGTCTGATTACCGCGCCGGGCCAGTTGCTGCTGAAAAATCTCAATGCAGTCAGCAACCGCAGCGGTGAAATTTCCAGCGCCAACGGCTTCATCCTGGCTGCGACGTCGCTGGACAACACCGCTGGCTCGGTGCTCAGCGACAAAGCGCTCATTGTGCGTGTCGACCAGTTACTGACCAACCTGCGCGGTCTGGTGTCTGGCAACGGTATCGATCTGACGGCCAATGAGCTGAATAACAACAGCGGCAGCCTGAGCAGCGATGCCGATCTGCTGGTAAACGTTACTGGCCAGCTGTCGAGCCGCAGCGGCGAGCTGACCAGTGCTGGTAACACGACCCTGAATGCGCTGAGCCTCGATAACACCGCTGGCCAGGTCATGGCTGACCGGTTCCTGAAACTGGTGATCACTGAAACCATCGATAATCAGGCCGGAACGCTGGGCGCAGGGCAGGGTATCGACATAGGTGCCGCGAGTCTGGACAACCGCCAGTCCGGTGCACTGGTCACAGATGGCCAACTGACTCTGAAGCTGACCGGAGCGCTGGACAACCGCGCGGGTGGCAGCCTGCAAGCCAAAGGCTTGATGGACCTTTCGAGCAAGACGCTGGATAACCGTGGCGGCCGTATTGCCGCGCAGAACCTGTTGATCGTGCATAGCGACAGCGTCGATAACCGTGGCGGTTCGATTCGTGCCGAAAAAGGCCTGCAGCTGTTCGTCGATGCCCTCGACAATAGCCAGACCGGCCTGAGCACCACGCAAAAAGGCCTGATCAACAGCAATGCCGGTCTTGAACTGGTCGGCACGCGTCTGGACAACCAGAACGGTCTGCTCAACGCCGCTGGCCTGATGCAGTTGCAGGTCGACAGCGTTGCCAACGGCAGCGGTCGTATCGCCAGCCAGGCAGACATGGTCGCCAATATCGGCAGTCTGACCCAGCAGGGCGGCGAGCTGGTTGCGCAGGGCAATCTGACCCTGATCGGCAAAACCCTCGACAACCGGTCGGGCGGCCTGGTGGGCTCTACAAAAGCGCTGAAAATCGATGTTGCCGATATCGACAACAAGGCCGGTGAACTGTCCAGCCAGATCGGTGTGGACATCATTGGTCAGACGCTGGACAACAGCAACGGCGGCAAGGTCCTGGCCGGTACGGCGCTGGGGCTGACCGTGGCGCGCGTGATCAACCTGAATAAAGGCCTGTTGTTCGGTAACACCCTGCGTCTCGACGGTACACGCCTGGATAACGCAGGCGGTACGCTGGCGAGCCAGAAGGATCTGAACATCAGCCTGTCTGGCGCGCTGGACAACACTGGCGGCCTGCTCAGCAGTGAGTCGGCCATGACGGTCAGCGCTGCTTCCCTGCAAAACGCTTCGGGCAGCCTGTCCAGTGCCGATGCCTTGAGCGTCACCACCACCGGCGCTCTGGAGAACCAGGCGGGCTCCGTTACTACCGACGCCACGCTGACACTGACCAGCGCCAGCCTGAACAACAGTCAGGCGGGCAAACTGGCTGGCAAGGGCGCCACGCAGGTCACCACCGGCACGTTCGACAACAGCCAGGGCGGTCGCCTGACCAGCAGCGATACCCTGCGATTGACGGCAGGCAAGGTCATCAACCAGAGCGCCGGACGTATTGCCAGTGCGCTGGCGTTGACGGCCAGCGTGACCAGCCTCGACCAGCAGGGTGGTGAGCTGTTCAGCAACACCTCGCTGAGCCTCGATCTGAACAACGGCCAGTTGAACAATCAGGGCGGTCTGATCAACGCCCCGGGCGTGTTGCTGCTGAAGAATCTCAACGGCGTGGCCAACCAGAACGGCGAAATTTCCAGTACACAGGCCTTCACCCTGAACGTCGACAGCCTCGATAACAGTGGCGGCAAACTGCTCAGCAGTCAGGCCCTGACGCTGATCGTCAACAAGGCGCTGAGCAACGTCAAAGGTACGATTTCCGCTGCCGCGCTGAACACTCGCAGCGACAGCCTGGACAACACCGAAGGCTTGATCAGCAGCCGCGCAGCTCTGGACTTGATGGTCAATACCGCCCTGACCAACGTCAAGGGCACGCTGGTCGGCGACGCTGACATGACGCTGAACGCCGCGACCGTGGACAACCGCCTCGGCCAGATCGCCAGCAAACAGAACCTCAACGCACGGATCGGCAGCCTTCTACAGCAGAACGGCCAGATGCTTGCCCAAGGCACATTGACCTTGCGTGGCGACGCGCTGGACAACCGTCAGAACGGTTTCATCGGCGCAACCCAAGCCCTCGATATCAATGTCACCAGCATCGATAACCGTGGCGGTGAACTGTCCAGTCAGGATGAGATGACCCTGACCGGCCAGCAACTGAACAACAGCGACAGCGGTCAGGTGCTGGCGCAGAAAGCCTTGAATCTGAACGTTGCGCAGATCACCAACCGAACGAACGGTCTGCTCTCCAGCCAAGGCGGCTTGACGCTGGTCGGTAGCACACTGGACAACACCGGTGGTGCGCTCAGTGCCCTCAAAGCCTTGGGTATCGACCTGTCTGCAGCACTCGATAACACTCAAGGCCTGATCAGCAACGAAGATGTCCTGACGGTAAAGACCAGCAGTCTGACCAATACCGCAGGCAGCATTTCCAGCGCTGGAAAACTGACCCTCGACAGCAGCGGGGCAATCAGCAACCAGGGCGGCAAGCTTTTGACCGACGGCGTACTGGACCTGAAAAGTGCCAGTCTTGATAACAGCCAGAAAGGCAATATCAGCGGCAAAGGCCTGCTGACGCTGAGGACCGGGGATTTCGACAACAGCCAGAACGGTCGCGTCAGCAGTAGCAATCGCCTGGACCTGACGACCGCACGACTGACCAACAGCGCTGGTGGCAGCATCGGCAGCAGCCAGGCACTGACCGCTAGTGTCAGCCGCCTGAGTCAGCAGGGCGGCAGTCTGTTCAGCAACACTTCCTTGAGCCTGGACCTGAACAACGGCCAACTGGATAACCAGGGCGGTTTGATCAACGCGCCGGGCGCACTGCTGCTGAAAAACGTCAACGAGGTACTGAACCAGAACGGTGAAATCTCCAGCGCCCAGGCATTTACCCTCAACGCCCAGCAACTGGATAACAGCGGCGGCAAACTGCTCAGCAATCAACTGCTGACCCTGCGCATCGCCCGTGCGCTGACCAACGTCAAAGGCATGATCGCCGCCGCCGGTGTCGACGCCACTGCCAATACCCTCGATAACACGGGCGGTACGCTGACCAGTCGTAACAACCTGGACCTCACCGTCACCGGTGCGCTGACTAACCGCGACAGAGGCCTGATCAATGCTACTCAGGCGCTCAAGGTGGGCGCGGCCAGCCTCGATAACCAGAGCGGTCAGGTGTGGGGCGGCACCAGCCTGATCCTCAACGCTACATCGATCAACAACACCGCGAAGGGCCTGATCAACAGCACCGGCACCCTGAACCTGACTGCCGGCAGTCTCGATTCCGGCAACGGCGGCGAAGTGTCGGCCACACGTGACATGACCCTGGTCCTCAACGCACTGTCGCTCAACGGCGGACGCGTGATGGGTGATGCCGGTCTGTCCATCGACATGCAAGGCAACGACCTCAACAACCTCGGCGGTTTGATCACGGCAGACGGTTCGCTGACCCTTAACCGCATTCGCGACCTGAATAACCAGTCTGGGGAGGTCTCCAGCGCGCAGAGTTTCAGGTTCGATGGCCGCACCCTCAATAACAGTAGCGGCAAGCTGATCAGCAGCAACGTGCTGACAGTCACCGCGACCAACCTGCTCAATCAGAACGGCCTGATTTCCGGCTGGCAGGGTCTGAACGTCTCCGGTAACCGCCTCGACAACCGCAACAACGGCACCTTGTCCAGCCGCAGCGGTAACCTCTTTACAACCCTGGCCGGTGAATTGCTCAACGGCAGCAACGGTGCGTTGGTCAGCCAGAACACACTGAGCGTAACCGCTGACAGCCTCGACAACAGCGGCGGCATCCTCTCCAGCGGCGCCGGTCAGACGCTGACCGTAGCCGGCCTGCTGAACAACAGCCAGAACGGCCTGATCGACAGTGGTGCCGGGATGACCATCAAAGCCAATGCCCTGAACAACGCGGCCGGTAACCTGACGGCCCAGCAGGGTTTCAACTTCGAAGGCAGCAGCCTCGACAACAGCGCCGGTAATCTGAGCAGCAAGGGCGAGATGACACTCGACCTGCTGGGCAGCCTGACCAACACCAGCGGCAAGCTGGCCAGCGGCGGTAACCTGCTGTTGCGGCGCAGTACCGCGATCAACAACCAGGCCGGGCAACTGATCAGCCAGAGCCTGATGACCCTCAATACGTCCGGGCAACTGGACAACCGTAACCGCGGCACTGTTGCTGCCAACAACACACTGACAGTCGTCGCGGGTGGCAGTGTCCTCAACGATGCCGATGGCTTGATCTATAGCCAGAGCGCCGATGCACATTTGAATGCAGCGAGCCTGTCCAACGTTCGCGGCGCGGTACAGAGCGTCGGCGCACTGAGCGTCGATGTCGCGGGTACCGTCGACAACCAGAATGGTCGGATCATCGCGCAGAACGGTGACCTGAACCTGAGCGGCGCCAACCTCTACAGTCAGGGCGGAGTGCTGTCCAGCCTGCAAGGTCTGTTCACCGCGAAACTGGCCGGCGTGCTGAAAAATGGCTATGACGCCAACCGCCAGGGTGGCGTCATCCAGGCGCAGCGCCTCAACCTGACCGCGCTGGGCGGCTTCGACAACTACGGCGGCCGAGTCTCCGCGCGCGGCGGCGAAGCGCTGATCACTACCCCCGGCTTCGACAACCGCAATGGCGGCCTGTACGCCAAAGGCCTGGTGCGGGTCAACGGTGGCAACTTCGACAACAGTGGCGACAACGACGGCCAGATCGCTGGCGGCCAGGTCGAACTGAACCTGAGCGGCGCGCTGAACAACCGCTTCGGCATCATCGAAAGCGACAGCACCCTGGCCGTGACCGCTGCCAGTCTGGACAACCAGACCGGGCAACTGCGCGCGCTGGGCGGAGGCGGCGCCACAAACTTCCAGATCGGCAACCTGTTCGACAACCGCAACGGCACCTTGGAAAGCGCCAACAGCGACCTGATCCTCAATGCGGGCAGCTTTCTCAATGGCGGCGGGTCGTTGTTGCATACGGGTAATGGCACGTTTGATATTTCTACGGCCAACCTGACCAGTGCTGGCGGCAGCATTGTTACCCGCGGTGGTTTGACACTGAGTGCTGATAGCTGGACCAACAGCAGCGTGATTCAGGCCGGGCGATTGACGGTGAATGTCGGAACCTTGAATCAGACGGCGGGCGGGCAATTGCTGGCGTCGACCAGCCTCGTGGGTAATGGTGGCAATTGGAATAACGATGGATTGATCGCCAGTGACGGCTCGCTAAGCCTCAACCTCGGCGGTACATACGGCGGCAATGGCCGTCTCAGCAGCCTAGGAACGCTCGGACTGAGTGCGGCACAAGTGAACCTGAGCGCCGCTTCGACCATATCCGGCGGCGGTGAAACCTCGGTGACCATGGGGGGGCAACTGAACAATGCCGGTCGCCTGACCTCGGCGACTAATCTGACCATCAACGCGGGGAGCATCAACAACCAAGGCACGCTGGGCAGCGGTCAGGCGTTGACTGTGACCACCGGCTCGCTGGTCAATGACCGTGGGCTGATCTTCAGTGGCAACAACATGAGCCTGCGTGTCAGTTCGCTGAACAACAGCTACGCCAACATCTACAGCCTGGGCAATCTCACGATTGACCGTAACGGGCAAGGCGCGCTTGCCGACAGCATCGTCAACAGTTCTGCGTCGATACAAAGCGACGGCAGCATGAGCCTCGCGGCGAGCACAATACAAAACGTCCGCGCCCTGTTGACGACCAGCAATGGCGGTATCTATACCGCCAGGATTGATGAGGGGGCGTGCAATCGCGAGTTTTATAACAACGACTGCGGCAGTGGCAAAGCAACTCATACCTGGGAAATAACCCAGCGTGAAAAGCTTGAAGTGACCGCAGCCAGTGCTGCGTCCGGCATTACCGCTGGCGGTAATCTGAACATCAACGGCGGTGATCTGTTCAACCAAAGCAGCACCATCGTCACCAGCGGTAACCTCAACGCTACGCTGAACAACCTGAACAACACCGGCATAGAGGCCAGCGACACCGAAACAGTGCGCGTGTACCGCAGCGCCCGTACTAGCAACGCCGGGGCCTGGACCAACGCCGCAAGCGACTTCACTGAAAAGTACTGGTTTACCAGCAGCGGTTATAACGCCAACAACCTCAGCGGCCTGGAACCGGCAATGGCGGACTTCATCGCCATCACCGAGACAGAGATGCCTGAGTTCCGCAAGGTCACTCAGCTGTCAACCGGCGACCAGAGCTATGCCGCCATTATCCAGGCCGGCGGCGCGGTAAACGTCAACGCGAGCAAGAACATCGGCAACAACGTCGTACGCGCTGGTTACAGCTACGTGAGCGGCGGTTCTCGCACTGACACCAATGCGCCGGGCAGTCAATTCTCCACACGCATTACTGTCAATCAGCAACTGCCGCCAGACCTGGCCCAACAACAAGTCAATCCTTTGAGCCTGCCAGGCTTCAGCCTGCCGACCGGGCAGAACGGCCTGTTCCGCCTGAGTGGCCAGACCGGCACCGCAGCCACTGTCGCTCAACCTGTAGGCCTGCCGCAAAGCTGGACAATGGGCAGCGCAGCGGTGTCCGTCGCGCAACGAGAGCACACCGTTTCAGACGCACAGGCAAGCACCATCCAGATTGGCTCGGTGGGCCAGATATCCAACGCCACCCGCCAGCTTGCTTCCGTCACACGGCAAAGCGCAGGCGTAAGCGCCAATGCAACTGCTTTTGATACCAGCGCTCCAGGTGCCGCACCTATTGGTGGGCTAGTGCTGCCAAGCCATACCTCTGATTCCGCAGGTGTCACCAGCGTCGACAGCGTGACCGGCATTGCGACGGGCAATCAGGGCAGCGGCGTATTGTTGCCTGTCCAGAATGCAGGATCGACGGCAGGTGTTGCGGCTATCACCGCCATTTCTTCCGGTAACTCGGCCGCGGAAAACGCTGGAATGATGCAGGGCACCCAGGTCAACAAAGCCGGTCAGATTGTAAATGGTACGCAAGGTAGCTTGGTCAGCGTTGTCAATCAGGCTACGACCGGTGCCCAGTCAGGCGCGACTGCTGCAGTCACCCAGGTGGTTGTAAGTGCTCAAGGCGGAACGGTCATTGCACCGGTTCGCAGCGCTGTGGCTGCTCCGGTCAGTCCTGTCACTGCTGCTGTTCTAAACCCTGTCACGACCACGCCTGCTTCAACCGCTATCACTCAGCCCGCCACAGTGGCGCAGGCCAGCGCTATTACGCCGCTCGTTTCGGCGGCAGCGCAAACGGTGACCCGAGTGGAAGGCCTGCCCAGCAGCAACTTCGTTTCCAAACCGCAAAAATACCTGATCGAAACCAACCCGGTCCTTACTGACCTCAAGCAGTTCATGAGTTCGGATTACCTGCTCGCAGGCCTGGGCTACGACCCCGAAGTCAGTGCCAAGCGCCTGGGCGATGGCTTGTATGAGCAACGCCTCGTTCAGCAAGCAGTCGTGGCCCGCACCGGTCAGGCGTTCATCGATGGACAAACCTTCAACGAGGCCCAGTTCAAGTACCTGATGAACAACGCCATCGCCAGCAAGCAGCAGCTGAACCTGGCGGTCGGCGTATCGCTGAACTCACAACAAGTCGCAGCGCTGACCCATGACATCGTCTGGCTCGAAGAGCATGAAGTGAATGGCGAAAAAGTGCTGGTGCCGGTGCTGTATATGGCTCAGGCCGACAATCGCCTTGGCCCGACCGGTGCATTGATTGCCGGTAACGACGTCTCGCTGATCGCGGGGCAAAACCTCGACAACGTCGGCACCTTGCGAGCGGCCAATAACCTGTCGGCTGCTGCTGGAAATGATCTGGTCAACAGCGGCCTGATAGAAGCTGGCAACCGTCTGGACCTGCTGGCAGGTAACGACCTGATCAACAAGTCCGGGGGCATTATCGCCGGACGTGATGTGACATTGACCGCCCTGCGCGGCGATGTCATCAACGAACGCACGGTGACCAGCCATCAGAGCGCGTCAGGCGACGCGACCTGGCGTCAGGACTTCGCTGACAGCGCGGCACGTATCGAAGCGGCTAACGACATGTCCCTGCAAGCGGGTCGTGACGTGAAAAACACCGGCGGCGTGTTGCAGGCTGGTCGTGACTTGAGCATCGCTGCGGGCCGTGACGTCGCTATCGACTCGGCCCAGACCGAGAACGGCCAGACACGCGGTGCGAACTCCAGTAACTCCAGCATCACGCAACTGGGCTCCACGGTCAGCGCCGGACGCGACCTGACGGCCCAGGCCGGCCGCGACATCAACGTCATCGCCAGCAGCATCGACGCCAAGCGCGACATCGCGATGGCCGCGACGGAAAACCTGACCCTGTCCTCGGCGGCTGATGAACAGCATTCCTACGGCAAAAGCAAGAAGGTGACCGAGCAGGAAGATCATGTCAGCCAAGTGTCTGCGGACCTGAAAGCGGGCGGCAGTGTGGCTTTGCAGGCCGGGCAGAATCTCGACATCATCGCCAGCCGCATCAATGCCGGGAGCAACATTGCGCTTGATGCTGCGCAAGATTTGACCATTGCATCAGCTCAGGACGAAAGCTCGTACTTCTATGCCAAAAAGAGCAAAGGTTCGTTCGGACGCAGTAGCAGCAAACAGCAGGAAAGCTACGACAGCAGCAACGTTGCGTCGGTCATCAATGCAGGGCAAGACCTCACCATCAATACCACCAAAGCTGCTGACGGCAGCGTCAGCATCAACGGTGGGCATGATGTCAGTGTCATTGGCAGCCGTCTTTCGGCGGGCAATGACTTGGTTCTCGGTGCCACTAACGATGTGACCGTACTCTCTGGTGTCGATGAGCAGGGTGCTTACAGCCAGAAAAGTAAATCCGGCTCTTTTGGCGTGTCCAAAAGTGGAAAAAGCGAGCTGAAGACCAGCGCTACTCAAGTCGCCAGTGAACTGAGTGCCGGCAACGATGTGGTAGTGGCTTCAGGCAAGGACATCACGCTGCGCGCCAGCAACATTGATGCAGGCAATGATGTGGACCTCAGAGCCGGTCTGGTGGATAAAACCGGCGACATCAATCTACTCTCGGCCAACGATGAAGCCTCCAGCCACAGCGACGAGTACAAGAAGAAAACCGGTCTTTCAGTGTCTGGCGGATTCCTGTCCATCTCGTCGGCTAAAGAAGCTGGCGGCCAAGCGCAGAGCAGCACCAGTGTAGGCAGCCAGATCAACGCTGCAGGCAATTTAAGTCTGCAGACCGAGCGCGACATCAACATTGTCGGCAGCGGCGTCAACGCAGGCGCGAATGTCAGTCTGAACGCAGGTCAGGACGTCAACATTCTTGCCGCTCAGAGCACCCAGTCCAACCAAGACTGGGAGAAGAACAGGCAGTCGGGCATTGGCGTGTCCTCCAACGCCAATGGCGTGACCTTCTTTGCAGGCGTTGATCGCACCAAGGAGAAGAACCGCCTTGAGCAACAGAGCGCTGCCGCCAGCCAGGTACGCGCAGGCGAAGACCTTACAGTCAATGCCAAGCGCGACATCAACCAGGTAGGTTCTGACCTTCAGGCGCTCAATGACATCAATCTGACCGCCGGGCGCAATATCAAGATTGATGCTGCGCGTGAATCTCAGACGGTCGAGCAACAGCGCGAAAATTCGCGTAATGGTCTGAGTGCGAGCATTGATCACAACTATGGCAGCACCAAGGACGCCATCAGCGGCGCAGGCAAGGGTGAGGACGCCACGAGCAAGGGATCGAGCACGCTCAAGGCAGTAGACAGCACCTCGCAGTTCCTGTCTGGCCCGACGGGCGATGGAAAGTTCGGTAACAGCAAGCAGGGCACCAGCCAGCAAGTGGTCGAAACGACCAACCGCGCCTCGACGCTGGACGCAGGCAACAACCTGAACATCTCCGCGAGCAACGACGTTCAGATCAGCGGCGGCCAATTGCAGGCTGGCCGCGACATCAACATCAAAGGCCGGGATGTCACGCTTGATGCCGCCAAAGGCAGCTACAGCCAGGAAACCAGCGAGCAGAAAAGCTGGAGTGGTATCCACGGCAGCAGCAGTGGCGGGTTCAAACTCGGCGTGGGTGGCAGCAGCGGCATCGCCAAAGGTGATCAGAGTCAGGAGGCCTCGACCGTTACTACGTTGCAGGCAGGTCGTGACGTCACCATCAAGGCCAGCAATGACCTCAACCTGATCGGCACGCAGGCTCAGGCAGAGCGAAACATCAATCTGAATGCCGGCAACACCCTCAACATCAAGGCAGCCCAGAACGACAGCTCCACCGAGAACACCCGTAAAAATGGCGGAGGGGAAGCCGGTATCGCCATCGGTCCGGGAGGCATCGGCGTTTACGCCAGCGTCAACATCGGCAAAGGCGACCTGGAGCGCGAAGGCAAACAGCAGCAGGAAGCGTACCTGTACGCCGGTAATCACCTCGGTTTCACCAGCGGCCAGGACACCAACATTGCCGGTGCAACACTGCGCGGCAACGACGTGGTCGGACGCGTAGGCCGCGACCTCAATGTCACTTCCCTGCCAGATACCGGCAAGGCACAAGGTAAGGAATTCGATCTCAGCGCGACCGTTGTAGTGGGCTTTGGCGGCAGCGTCAGCGGCTCGGTCGGGTACGGTCAGACCAACGGCTCCAAGAACTGGATCGAGGAACAGACCCGCATCACGGCCAAAGACAAGGTCGACATCCGCACCGAGAACCACACCCAGCTCGACGGCGCATTGATCGCTTCCGATAGCGGCAACCTCAAGCTGGACACCAACACGCTGGGCTACAGCGACATCGCGGGCAAGGACAAGGAGCACGGTTACTACCTGAACGTCGGGGGTTCGTACGGCACTGGCAGCAGCACTACGCAGGACTCAAGTCAGGTAGGCAAAGGCGACAACCAGAAAAACGGCTGGAGCGTCGAGGGCTGGAACTACAACAAGGATCGTGAACAGATCGTCCGGGGCACCGTGGGTGCAGGCGATGTGGTGGTGCGCAGTGATACGGCGGGTAAGGACTCAACAGCGGGCTTGAATCGTGATGTCGACAAGGCATACGAGATCACGCGTGATGACGAGCACCGGACTGATGTGTATGTGACGAAGAGTTCGGTGGAGGCGGTTAGCCAGCCGGTAGACACTGCCAAGCAGTGGGCAAACCAACTCCTTACTTTCAACGAAACTGCCAGGCAAAACTATGAAGAGGCTTCCCGTGGTCTGACCCGTGCTGTCAACAAGATCGAGAGCACCTTGGGCCGCAAGATGGATGCGGGTACTGCCAGTCTGATGGGGGCTGATTTTGCTGAAAACACCTTGGACTCGTTGCTTCAGGGTGGGATGACGCGCAGTCAGGCTATGAAGACAATGGCCGACCCTGCGTTTCAGGAAACGGTCGTGGCCGAAATTGCGCGCCTTGCCGGGATCGACCTGACATCGGTCGAAGTTCTTGATCAGACGCTTCAGATGGACAACAAGGCTAACAGCCCAGGATCAATCGAGTTACCTGCCACTCCTGTGAATGCGAGTGATGCAGAAAAACTTACTGCTGCTCAAGACACACTGCGATCAATGGCTTCGATTAACCAATACATCCAGGAGCATCCAGATCAGCAGGAGGCTGTGAGTGTGTTGGTGGCAGTGGCGCAGGGGCCTAAAGGTCTTGTGCAACTGGCGGTTTTCAACGCAGTTTCCGAGACGCCGTTGGGTGAGGCGCTGAACCAGAAGATTGCGGAGTACAGCGGAGCGCTGGGCAAGCAGGTAGCGGATAGCATCGAAGGTATAGCTCTCAACGAAAAGGATAGCTTTGAAGGTTCGTTGATAGGCGGCGGACAATTTATGGCGGCCATCTTGACAGGGGTGGTTCAAGGCCGTAAACCTAAAGCTGATCGTACCTCTGTGTCGTTAAAGCAAAGTGAAAGCAGTTCCGGGCGCAATGAAAAGCCGTCGAAGGTTGAGGAGGGTGAGGTAGGTACATATGGGGAAACCGCCCCAAGAAGTGTTGGAGACGGTTTGACTCCAGACCATATTCCGTCCTTTGCTGCGGTTAAAGATGCATTGCGTAGGCAGGGTGTAGAGCTAAGCGATTCAGAGTTAAAAGCGCTTCGAAATAACACTAATTGTGTAGTTGTTAAGACCTGCAGTCACATTGTTGAGTCTCGCACATTTGGTGGTAGGAATAGCAAAGAAAAAATTGCTACCGATGGCTCTGATCTATATAAAGCAGCTGAAGCGGATCTAGATACATGGATGCCTGTTTGGAAAAGAGAAGGGTGGTCTCAAGCGAAAATCGACGAGACTCGTAGTGGTGTTCATGATTTTAATAAGAAGTTATTTGATGATATGGGAATAAAGTATGAACCCTGATATGCAATTGAATCGAAAAATCGAAGAGGTTTTTCTTGAGTTTAAGAATATTTTCCCGATTGTGGAGTATTCAAAAGTTGAAGGTAATCAATTTTTGAAAATCCCTGAAAGTGGAATATACTTTCAATCGTCTGATGATGGTTTTATAGAAGCTTATCGTGTTCACTGTGTGCAGTTTGATGGCTATTTTCCGGCTGGTCCTGAGTTAAAAGGTAGGTACTTTAATATTAAGTCAGGTGCAGATGCTCTTCGTGAGTTGGGTGAGCCTTTAAGGAATATACCGTCTATACGAATACCTGGAGTAGCACCTACATCTCCAGGGTATCAGTTTATTGCTGATGTGGGTTTTGTCAGTTTTTATTATGACCCTGATACGGATATTATAAGATTTTTCCATGTGAGGGTTGGTGGGTAGTTCGGTATAGAGGGTTTGATTTCTCGGTTATTAGTCGAAGTAACAGAAGGCCTCACTGTTCCCAGCAAAGCTATAGGTTTTTCACTGACATTAATGTCAGGTGAGCAAAGTCGATAACGACACAAACGAGTGGAGCGTCCTCACCGAACTCAAGCAGTTCATGAGCTCGGACTACCTGTTGGCCGGTCTGGGCTACGACCCGGAAGTCAGCGCCAAGCGCTTGGGCGACGGCTTGTATGAACAGCGCCTCGTCCAGCATGCAGTCGTGGCCCGCACCGGCCAGGCGTTCATCGATGGACAGACCTCCAACGAGGCGCAGTTCAAGTACCTGATGAACAACGCCATCGCCAGCAAACAGCAACTGAACCTGGCTGTCGGCGTATCGCTGAGTTCACAACAGGTCGCAGCGCTGACCCACGACATCGTCTGGCTCGAAGAGCACGAAGTGAATGGCGAGAAGGTGCTGGTGCCAGTGCTGTATCTGGCTCAGGCCGACAATCGCCTTGGCCCGACCGGGGCGTTGATTGCCGGTAACGACGTCTCGCTGATCGCGGGGCAAAACCTCGACAACGTAGGCACCTTGCGAGCGGCCAATAACCTGTCGGCTGCTGCTGGAAATGATCTGGTCAACAGCGGCCTGATAGAAGCTGGCAACCGTCTGGACCTGCTGGCAGGTAACGACCTGATCAACAAGTCCGGGGGCATTATCGCCGGACGTGATGTGACATTGACCGCCCTGAGCGGCGATGTCATCAACGAACGCACGGTGACCAGCCATCAGAGCGCTGCGGATGATGCGACCTGGCGTCAGGATTTCGCTGACAGCGCGGCACGTATCGAAGCGGCTAACGTGCAAGCCGGTCGTGACGTGAAAAACACCGGCAGTGTGTTGCAGGCTGGTCGTGATTTGAGCATCTCTGCGGGCCGTGACGTCGCTATCGACTCGGCCCAGACCGAGAACGGCCAGACACGCGGCGTGAACTCCAGTAACTCCAGCATCACGCAACTGGGCTCCACAGTCAGCGCCGGACGCGAGCTGACGGCCCAGGCCGGTCGCGACATCAACGTCATCGCCAGCAGCATCGACGCCAAGCGCGACATCGCCATGGCCGCGACGGAAAACCTGACCCTGTCCTCGGCGGCTGATGAACAGCATTCCTACGGCAAAAGCAAGAAGGTGACCGAGCAGGAAGACCATGTCAGCCAGGTGTCGAGCAATGTGACGGCGGGTGGTAGCGTGGCGCTGAGTGCAGGCGCTGACTTGAGCATGATCGCTAGTAGAATTAATGCCAAAGACGAGGCGTATCTGTACGCGGGTAATGACGTCAACGTGCTTGCCGCACAGGATACCGATTATTCGTATTACTCGAAAACCAAGAAAGGGTCTTGGGGCAAGAAGAGTACGAATATGACTGAGAGCGACAGTGATGTTGCTATCGGGTCTCTCATTCAGTCAGGTCAAAAAGCCACGATTGTTGCGGTCAATGATGTCAATTTTGAGGGGTCAAAAGCCAACAGTGACAATGGTGTGCTCGCAGTTCAGGCTGGGCATGACGTTAATCTGACTGCGGCGCAGAACAGCCAATACAGCGCCACCGCCACTTCTAAGTCTGGCGGGTTCGGTTTATCCACCACTAGCAAGATGAAGAGTGACGCTTCGACCCAGAGTTCATTATCTGCATCGACGCTGAGCGGCAACACGACACTCGTTCGGGCTGGGAATGATCTGGTGGTTTCGGCCAGTAATGTCATTTCCACTGAGCAAACGACGTTACAAGCCGGCAACAATGTTGTCATCGACAGTGGCACTGAAAGCTTCAATACCCAGCACAGCCAGTCGACTAAAAAATCCGGCCTGATGAGCACTGGTGGCATCGGTGTCACCTTAGGAACAGCGAAAAACGCGTTTACCCAAGACTCAGAAAATCAGACTCAGAAAGGCAGCACTGTAGGCAGTGTTCTGGGCGACGTGAATATCACCGCCGGTAAAGATCTGACGGTCAAGGCTTCTGATGTTGTTGCTGGGAATGACGTCAATCTGATTGGCCA
Organism: Pseudomonas syringae KCTC 12500; assembly: GCF_000507185.2. Taxonomy (NCBI): domain Bacteria; kingdom Pseudomonadati; phylum Pseudomonadota; class Gammaproteobacteria; order Pseudomonadales; family Pseudomonadaceae; genus Pseudomonas; species Pseudomonas syringae. The sequence goes on along the minus strand of NZ_AYTM02000001.1, from coordinate 75,712 downwards.
AAATGTCAGCATTCTTCAGGCGCAAAACAGGAGCACAAGCACACAGAACCAGGAAAGCAAGAAAAGCGGCCTTACGCTTGCTCTCTCGGGTGCTGTAGGAGAAGCAATAAATACCACGGTGCAAAACGCGCAAGCAGCTAAAGGTGAGGACGATTCCCGTCTTGCGGCGTTGCAAGGTGTTAAGGCTGGGCTGAGTGGCTATCAGGCCTACCAAGCTGCCCAAGCGATCGACTCCGGTGCTGCAAGTGGTAGTTTTTTTGGCATTGCGCTTTCGTTAGGCACCCAAAGTTCCAGCTCCAAGCAAGTGCAGGAACAGAATGTAAGCCAAGGCAGCTCAATCACTGCCGGAAATAATCTGAATATTGTCGCTACAGGCAGTGGCGCAGGTGCTGGTTTGGACGGTGATATCAATGTCGCCGGCAGCAAGCTTCAAGCTGGCCAAGACATGCTGCTTTCGGCTAATCGTGACATCAATCTGCTAGCTGCAGCTAATACACAAAAAGTCGACGGATCTAACAAGAGCGGAGGCGGCGCGATTGGTATTAGCCTCGGCGTCGGCAGCGGCGGTGGTGGTTTGACCGTCTTCGCTAATGCCAATAGCGGGACAGGCAACGAAAAAGGCAACGGTACCACCTGGACTGAAACCAACCTCGACGCTGGTAATAAGCTCTCATTGGTCAGCGGTCGCGATACGACTCTTCTTGGGGCCCAAGCCAGTGCTCAGCAAGTCGTAGCCAATGTCGGTCGGGATTTGTCTTTGACCAGTTTGCAGGACACCGACAAATACGACTCTCACCAGCTCGATGTCAGCGGCGGTGCGAGTTTCAGCTTAGGCACCATGACGGGTAGTGCATCGCTCAGTGTCAGTCAGGACAAGATCAAGTCCAACTTTGAAAGCGTGCAAGAGCAAACAGGTCTCTTTGCTGGTAAGGGCGGCTATCAGGTAACAGTGGGCGACCACACCCAACTGAACGGCGCTGTGATTGCCAGCACCGCAGCCGCTGACAGAAATATGCTCAGCACTGGGACTTTAGGTTGGACAGGCCTGAAAAATCAGGCGGAATTTACTGCCCAGCATCAAAGCGCAAGTGGGAGTACAAGCGGTAAAGACGGCTCCAAGTTCATGGGGAATATGGGTAGCCTCACGCTTGTCGGCGCCAACCACAGTGGCAGCGATAGCAGCACAACAAACTCAGCAGTCTCTGATGGGCGTCTGACCATTCGTAATGTCTCAGGACAGCAGCAAGACATTTCTACACTTAGCCGCGACGTAGATCATGCCAGCAACGCGCTCAGTCCAATTTTCGATAAGGAAAAAGAGCAAAACCGACTACGTCAGGTTCAGTTGATCGGAGACATTGGCAGCCAAGCGATGGACATCGTCCGAACGCAAGGTGCGATTGATGCAGCAAATGCACAAAAAGATCCGGTAGCGATTGCCGCGGCGCGTGAAAAGCTGGTCGCTGAAGGGAACACGGATCCATCTGCCAAACAAATCGCGGAGCAAATTAGCGTCACCGTGATGCAGAAATACGGCACGGGTAGCGATTACCAGCGTGCTGCCCAAGCCGTAACTGCGGCGTTGCAGGGGCTGGCGGGTGGGAATATTGCGCAAGCGTTGACCGGAGCTGCCGCGCCGTATCTCGCAGAGCAAATCAAGCAAATGACCTTAGGCAACAAGGACGCCAACCTGATGGCACATGCTGTCTTGGGCGCGGTGGTTGCTCAGGCGCAGGGTAACTCCGCGTTAGCGGGTGCTGCGGGTGCGAGTGTTGGGGAATATATTGCCAATCAGCTATATCCGGGCAAGAAAACGTCGGAGTTGAGCGAAGAGCAGCGTCAGACAATCTCGGCGCTGTCGGCGCTGGCAGGTGGTTTGGCAGGCGGACTGGTGGGCGGTGATGCCTCTAATGCTATTGCCGGAGCATCCGTAGCTAAAAACGCAGTTGAGAACAACTATCTACACGTACCTGAAGCAGAACGGAAAAAGGTGCTGGAGCGTAAGCTCACGAGCGGCACCATCACCGCCCAGGAGGTCAGCGAGTTAGTTTCCCTGAATAAAGTCGATAAAGAACGAAATGCGGAAATTAAAGCAGTCTGCACGGCTGGTAATCTGGGCGGATCAGCATGCGGTCAGTTGGTAACTGTTGCAAAAAACGCGGCTGAGCAATACGGAAAAAGCGTCAGCTATACGCTGATTTACAAGGATCTCTATCCGCAAGACTCGCAGAATTTAGATGCTATTTTGCAGGGACTTGATTCTGATAGTATCACTAGGGATACGGCAATCACGGCGATTACGCAGGCGTCAGGTTTAAGTCGCCAAGAAGTCGAAAACCGATACAATTTCGCCATGACGGCTCAAGCATTGACAGCGGTGCTTGCAGGGGCGTACCTTCCCAGAGGCACGTCTGTAACAAGCAAAGAGACAGTCGCTAAAGACCCTGTTTCACTAGCGGGACAAGCTGATAATGAAACGGGGATTTTAGTTGATAGGAACGTAATCGTCGGGGGTGCAAAAGAATCCGCGCCTTCGAAAACGGCGGTTCAAGAACTTGAGGTCGACGCCTATAAAAACCTTAAGGCAAGAGAGGTTGTTGGAGATGGTCTAGAACACGACCATATCCCTTCATTTGCTGCGTTGCGCACAGCAAAGGAAGCAGAGTTGGGCCGCCCCCTTACTGAGTTGGAGACCAAGACTCTCTACCAAAACTCTACTGCTGTAGAGGTTCCACGAGATGTACATATTGCAGGTCCGACGTATGGCGGGAAAAATACTCCTGCTCAGATTCAGCAAGATGCTGCGGATCTGTGCGGTGCAGTTTGTCGTGACACAGAAGCTTTGCGGGCAAATCTGAACAGTAGAGGTTATGATTCTAAGTTAGTAGATGAAACTGTTCAAAAAATAGTGGAAAGAAATCGCAATACGGGGGTTATTAAATAATGAACACTTGGTCGGATTTTGTTCGGGCTCTTGGTCAAGATGAAAGCGGGGGAATAGTCACCGACTTATGTCGAAGAGTCGGAGAGTTGCCAGCCGTTTCGGAAACCCCGGATAACTATAATGACCCGGAAGGTAAGACAAGATTCTATAAGTTTATTAAATCTGGCATAGAGATTGGGTTTCGTTCGGGAAAATTAAATCACATTCATTTTTTGGTGCAGCCTCACGAAGGTTATTCGGCATATAAGGAAGATTTGCTTGGTCGTATAGCTCAAGCATGGCGTGTTGAAGATGTTATTGCAGAGCTAGGCTCGCCTAGCAAAGAGGCGCCAGGTAGAGTCGATATGTTAATCGGCTATGTACAGCAGTGGCTGAAGTATGAGTTTAAGACGTACGCTCTACGCATGGAATTTTCGGAAGATGGACGCTTGTGGAAAGCGACGCTAATATCAAATTGATCGCTTTAAGCGTAGCAATGGATTAGATGTTTGTGTGATTTTTAGATGGTGCAAAAGCTACTGCTACCAGTGCTGCCGAAGGTGCTACGCCTCGAGTTTCTATCGATCCCCCGGACGGAAGTTTTTCGATTTCAGATTGGACAGGCTATCCAGCGGGCGTCCCCGTACCGCAAGGGCCATTCAGATTACTGGAGGGGACGGAGTACAATGTGCCGCTATCTACTGAGTAAAAAGGAAGAGTATTGTTTGAGTTCTAAATGGTTTTTATCAAGATGAGTGGCATGAGGTTTAAATATACTGAGTCTGATGGCTTAAGTGTTTTCAAAAATGCTCGTTTTAGAAACGCTATAAGAAAAAAGCTAGGAGGAGATTATAAGGCTTTTCCTAAGACCCGGTTTTCAGAAAACTCTACAGATGTGTTTGGTGGGGCAGTTGTTAAAGTGTGGTATGACGCTAATGACGAGGTAAAAGGTGTTCAGCTTTACCATCCTGAGGCTGAGTTTTATTATTTCGGAAAACAATTGCTCGGCAGCAATGTTGAGGAGTTAGAGCTTTTTTTTTCTAGCATTGGTCAGTCGTTGATTTTTGATGACGATGGAACAGGGTTTAATGCTGAAAATAATACAATAAGGTTTTACGTTCCGGATTTTGATGAGTTCCAAAAAAAAGCTAGAGTCGAGTGTGTGTATATTGATATTGCTAAAGCTTAATCTTGCTGTGAAGCGTGAGCTGATTAAGCTTGATCTGATTGGGCGTCTGACTAATGAGTATCTGGGGTCTGTGCGCGGGATCGAAGCGTCCTTGCTTAATTTAAGTATATTGCCGGTGTCACACTGCGCGGCAATTCAATGTCACTTCCCTGCCAGATACCGGCAAGGCACAAGGTAAGGAATTCGACCTCAGCGCGACCGTTGTAGTGGGCTTTGGCGGCAGTGTCAGCGGCTCGGTCGGGTACGGTCAGACCCACGGCTCCAAGAACTGGATCGAGGAACAGACCCGCATCACCGTCAAAGACAAGGTCGACATCCGCACCGAGAACCACACCCAGCTCGACGGCGCATTGATCGCTTCCGATAGCGGCAACCTCAAGCTGGACACCAACACGCTGGGCTACAGCGACATCGCGGGCAAGGACAAGGAGCACGGTTACTACCTGAACGTCGGGGGTTCGTACGGCACTGGCAGTAGCCCTACGCAGGACTCAAGTCAGGTAGGCAAGGGCGACAACCAGAAAAACGGCTGGAGCGTGGAGGGTTGGAACTACAACAAGGATCGTGAGCAGATCGTCCGGGGCACGGTCGGTGCGGGCGATGTGGTGGTGCGCAGTGATACGGCGGGTAAGGACTCAACAGCGGGCTTGAATCGTGATGTTGACAAGGCATACGAGATCACGCGTGATGACGAGCACCGGACTGATGTGTATGTGACGAAGAGTTCTGTGGAGGCTCAGAGCTGGCTGGCACACCGATCAGGACAGTTGATGACTTAGCCGGCGCTTTGAGGGCTGGGACAATTAAACCGAATCAGCTTCCCGTTGATTATGTAGATATGAATGGGGCTCGCCTTATTTTGAATACGCGAACTTCTACCGCGCTTGAGCAGGCAGCTATCCCTCGAAGTGAGTGGTTCGGGCGAAATCAGACAGGTGTTGAGGCTTATCCAGGTAAGACATTCAATGATTTGGCAGCAGATCAGTTAAAAAATAACAAATTGCCGCCGACAGGCGCAGAGCAATTAAAGTCGGTGCGTCCATGAAAATAGGTAAGCCAAAATTAATACTAGATCCATATGAGTGGCTGCCAGGATATGGTGAGTCAAGAGTATCATTCCGTTCCGTTGGCTCGGATGTGATACTTGATATTGAGTATGAGAAGGAGGTTGTAGTTGATAGCGAAGAGGTTGTACTGGCTTTAAGGCGGGAGGTTGCGTTTAAATCTGTGCGATGCTTTATTCGGGAGCCATTCCCTGGAGGTGCTATTTTTGAGTTTGATGGTGATCCAAGTGAGTTTCGGCTGGGTAAGTTGACCGAGTTTATAGACTCCGAATTGCTAAGGAATAACTTGAAAGCATGGCGTTCTGTGTCGAGTCACGAACTGCCGAAGTTGAGGCATTTCAGTATTCAGTTTTTGTCAGAGAATCTTACTTTTCATGTGCTGGCTGTAGATGTATTTTCATCCAATGAGCTGTCGGGCAGTTGATTTTGTATTGAAATAAAATTAACGGGAACCGCTTCAGTTAACCAAACACTATTTTCAGCCTGAAAAAATTTAAATCCCTGTTGGTACATCCGCAGGGATTCAATCTTCAGAACCACTGGTTTACCGTAGCGCTGTCCGACAGCAATAGCCGTCAGAGTCTCCTGCGATAGATGCACATGGTGGCGTGAACCTGCAATCAATCCTTGCTGAAGAATAGATTCAAGAAAGCGTGTTGCAGTGCCATGGTAGAGGAATTCTGGCGGTTCTTTCTCTATGTGTTGGAGGTTTACGTCTGGTGCTGAATGTCCCTGTGCAGCTCGAATACGCTGGCCATCGTCGGAGAGGGCAAAGCGTTTCTTATCACTGCTATTTACTACTGTCTGAATTATTGCCTGGTCAAGTACGCGGCCTTCTTTCGCTGCGCCGGTAATCAAAGAGTTGATGTCTGCCCAGCCTTCTGCGTCGAGTTGCAATCCGATAGTGTGAGGCTCATGGCGCAAGATATAACTTAGAAACTTGCTTGTTTCGTTCAGTTGCTTGTTATTCATGATTGCCTTGCATTCATTTATCGATTTTTTAGGGTTTATTTGCTTTGGCTGATATCCGGTGCACTCTTGCAGCAGTATTTTCAGTTGCTGTTGCATCCTACATGCACCCTGATTGCACTCTTTTTGCGTCCTATTTGCAACCTTTCTGCAGTCAAGTTGCATCCCTTTTGCACCCACCCTGACGACCTATAGTCTAGCTGCCCAATACGTCCTTTTTCAGCATGAATTTTCGATCCTTAACAGGAGCAAAATCTCAATACACAACACGCACCTCTTGCGAGGTGAGCATTTAGGGCCTGCCAAGCAGCAATTTCGTCTCCAAACCGCAAAAATACCTGATCGAAACCAACCCGGTCCTTACCGAACTCAAGCAATCCATGAGTTCGGATTACCTGCTCGCAGGTCTGGGCTACGATCCGGAAGTCAGCGCCAAGCGTCTGGGCGATGGTCTGTATGAACAACGCCTCGTCCAGCAAGCAGTCGTGGCCAGAACCGGCCAGGCGTTCATCGACGGGCAAACCTCCAACGAGGCCCAGTTCAAGTACCTGATGAACAACGCAATCGCCGGCAAGCAGCAGCTGAACCTGGCGGTCGGCGTATCGCTGAACTCACAACAAGTCGCAGCGCTGACCCATGACATCGTCTGGCTCGAAGAGCATGAAGTGAATGGCGAAAAAGTGCTGGTGCCGGTGCTGTATATGGCTCAGGCCGACAATCGCCTTGGCCCGACCGGTGCATTGATTGCCGGTAACGACGTCTCGCTGATCGCGGGGCAAAACCTCGACAACGTCGGCACCTTGCGAGCGGCCAATAACCTGTCGGCTGCTGCTGGAAATGATCTGGTCAACAGCGGCCTGATAGAAGCTGGCAACCGTCTGGACCTGCTGGCAGGTAACGACCTGATCAACAAGTCCGGGGGCATTATCGCCGGACGTGATGTGACATTGACCGCCCTGCGCGGCGATGTCATCAACGAACGCACGGTGACCAGCCATCAGAGCGCGTCAGGCGACGCGACCTGGCGTCAGGACTTCGCTGACAGCGCGGCACGTATCGAAGCGGCCAACGACATGTCCCTGCAAGCGGGTCGTGACGTGAAAAACACCGGCAGCGTGTTGCAGGCTGGTCGTGATTTGAGCATCGCTGCGGGCCGTGACGTCGCTATCGACTCGGCCCAGACCGAGAACGGCCAGACACGCGGCGCGAACTCCAGTAACTCGAGCATCACGCAACTGGGCTCCACGGTCAGTGCCGGACGCGACCTGACGGCCCAGGCCGGCCGCGACATCAACGTCATCGCCAGCAGCATCGACGCCAAGCGCGATATCGCGATGGCCGCGACGGAAAACCTGACCCTGTCCTCGGCGGCTGATGAACAGCATTCCTACGGCAAAAGCAAGAAGGTGACCGAGCAGGAAGACCATGTCAGCCAGGTGTCTGCGGACCTGAAGGCGGGCGGCAGTGTGGCTTTGCAGGCCGGGCAGGATCTGGCCATGATCTCCAGCCGAATTACCGCTGGGAAAGAGGCGTATCTGGTTGCGGGTGAGAATCTGGACATCCTTGCTGCGCAGGACAGTGATTACTCGCTGTACGACATGAAGAAAAAAGGCAGCTTCGGCGCGAAGAAAACCCAGCGCGATGAAGTGACTGATCTGAAAAACATCGGCAGCGAAATTACTACCGGTGGCGACCTGTTGCTGTCGAGCGGAGGTGATCAAAAGTACCAAGCCGCGAAGCTGGAGAGCGGTAAGGACCTGACGATTGAAAGTGGTGGTGCAGTTACGTTTGAGGGCGTGAAGGACTCGCATCAGGAGAGTCACGAGAAGAGTAATAACAACGCCTTTTGGGTTTCCTCCAAAGGTAAAGGTAATACCGACGAGACCTTACGCCAGAGCGAACTGGTTGCCGCCGGTGAGGTAACCATTAAAGCTGTCAATGGATTGCAGATTGATATCAAGCAGGTTGATCAACAAACGGTCACCCAGAGCATTGACGCAATGGTCAAAGCCGATCCACAACTGGCCTGGCTCAAGGATGCTGAAAAGCGCGGTGACGTGGATTGGCGGCAAGTGAAGGAGATTCACGACTCCTTCAAATACAGCAACTCGGGTCTCGGCCCAGCCTCGCAAATTATCATCGCGATTATCATGGCTGCCGTTGTGGGGCCTATGGCAATGGGCGCGGTAGGTGCATCCACAGGGGCAGCAGTCACGGCAGGTACTATGGGTGCCAACACTGCAGCGTTCCTCTCTGCGGGCGCAGGTGCTGTTGCAGCGGGTGCCGCTACCAACGCAACGGTCAGCGTTATTAATAACCGAGGAAACCTCGGGGCGGTAGTCAAGGACGTAACATCTGCGGATGCTCTGAAAGGGTATGCCATTTCAGGAGTGACGGCGGGCCTGACGGCTGCGTATTTTGATGGTTTTACGGGTACGCATACTGATATCGCTTCCAGGAAAATCATTGGCCCAGAGCTCTCTACCTTGACAGGCGTTGGACAATTCGCCGCCAATCAGGTTCTCCAAAATGGAACCTCAGCCATTTTGGGTAAAGCGCTGGGTACGGGCGGGAGCGGCAGTGATGCGCTCAAAACCGCGCTATTCAACACCTTGGCGGCGGCGAGTTTCAATGCAGTGGGTGACTATACCCACGGTACATTCGCGGACGGAACGCCTTCCAAGGTTGTTATTCACGCGATGGTGGGAGGGCTGCTGTCAAAGGCCACCGGAGGAGATTTCAGGACTGGTGCGTTGGCTGCAGGTGCTAACGAAGCCTTGGTTGTACACCTGAATAGCCTGGTCAATGGTAATGAAAACTTACTGACCATGAGTTCTCAGATAGTAGGCGCCCTGGCCGCTGCCACTCAGAAAGACGCTGATGCCAACTCGATTGACAAGGGTAGCTGGATAGCCAAAAATTCGACGCAATACAATTTCTTGAATGACCATGACACCAAGGAAAGAAACAGCGCACGAGAGGCTTACGAAAAAGACCAGGGGATTGATGCTGCGAGAAAGCTGGTATCACTCGAGAAGTCGGATCAGCGCAGCAATAATCTGCTGGACGCTTACAAAACCAACCCCGAGTCTTTGACCAAGGCCGATCTTTCGGAGCTGCAAGCCTACCTTCAGGTATACGCTTACGAATTGACGAAAAGTGTCGGCCAAGAGCAAGCACAGGCTAGGCTGACCAATCTCCTGCAAAGCACCACGCCTGCAACTCAGGGCTTTTCCTACGCAGGCACGACCGAAGCCAAAAACGCCTACAGCGACGCTGCACGAGCTGAGCTTGATGGCGTATTCGCCCAGTTGAGCTGGTCCCGGACCAAGACTGCCGAGGAGCAGATTTACGCTAACGCAAAAGGCACTCTGCTGGTCAACAATGAGCAGCAAGGGTTGGCGAATATTGGCGGCCCTGCTATATATGGGTTGTCAGGGCCGCTGGGAATTGGAATCCGGGGCATTGCTGCGATCAACGGCGCCGCGCAATTCAAATATGGCGTAGGGCAGGCGGTCGATGGCGATACGTGGAATGCGGTAGGCAACATGGTGGTCGGTTCCCTCGAAGTGATGGGGGGGCTGAGTGCAAAAGCTGCGGTAGGTGGGCAAAGGAGCGAGCCATTAGGACAAGGTGCAAAAGAGGCAGGTGCGGCAGGGAAGGTAGTAGACGATATTCCGGCAACATCTCCACTTGCTCGGGATGGTTTGCGCGAAGACTTAGCGGCACAAGCCGGTATTCCTCGAGATATTGCTGGAAATCCTTCCAGTCTTTGGGGGAAATCAATAGATGATATTAAACAGTCGCTCACCATGGATGGCGCAACACTTACACCTAAAGTGAAAGCCAGTTCATCTGGTAATGCCCAGGTCTATACGGTCGAAGGTAGCACTACAGGAATTAAAGAAATTCAGTGTAGTCCATCTACTATCGGGGATAATGTTTTGTCAACTCACAAAGGTGAGTACTACAAGCTTACTTATGCTGATGGGAGCAAAGTTAAGGTTGTTGATCCTGTGGCTTACAGACCGACTTTTAGTAGCGGGAGCCCTATTTATGATGCCAATACAAAGTATTTAAACCCTCAGGGGCAGAAAGTGGTATTTAATTCCTCCACCAACACGTGGGTGCCAGAATGACGTCGTTTAACGATTTTTCAATATCTTGGGTGGCACCAATCGTGCCATCCGTCTCTCTTGCAGGTATACCGCTGGGTATCAGCGCGGAAGTGCTGGAACGTGTGCTGCTTAAGTATTTAGTTGACGCTTCCAGTCTATTGTACAAGTTTGAAAGTTCGCCGGACCTTCTATTGAGAACGCATGGTCTGGATGAGCTTGGAAATGGAGGCTACTCTTTTTCGCTATTTAGTGATGCAATTATTAATAATCTGCTAAAAGGAACTCCAGCTCTATCAATAATGGTTAGAGCGGGAAAGGTTTATGCTGTTAAGGTTTACGATTTTAGCTTTTCTGGGGAGTTTGCTCGGGAGTTTGTTTATAAGGGGGTTTTGCCGGCTGGTATTGGCTTGGGTAGTTTGGTTTCGGATTTATTGCCATTTACATCTTTAGAGTTTGATAGTGCTGAAGAGTGGTTCTATACCGATCAAAGCTATGGTGGGCTTGAGGTTACCGGCTGGGGAGTTCCTCTAGAAGATCATCCTGATCAAGTTGTTACTGCTTTATGTGTGATATCAGGAGCGATTGCTTAAGTCTAAGTACGCGGTACTCATCTAGCACCGGCCCAGCGCCGGTGTTTTTATCTAGCTTTTGATTTTCCGATTTTTATTTGGCCGCCTGCTTATTCCTTCCCTTTACTCGCTGGCCCTGCTGCACGGGCAATGGCCCCGGCTACCTGATGTTTCACAATCACTGCATCGATCAGGCCTCTTACCAGTTCTTGTTCTTCCATCGCCATGCGTGAAATCGCTTCGAACTGGTAGCGTAGGCGATCATCCGGCCCGCGTTCGTCGGTTTCTACTAATTAGCTTGCGAGAAGTCTGAGCAGGCTTGCGATAGTTGATATGTGTTTAATCAACCCCCCACCACTCCGGACACCCCCGTCCCCAATCATCCGAACCCCACTCCGCAATACCCACCCCTCAATAAACTAAACTACCCAGCGGCACCCGCTCGCTGTCCGGGCCTGAGGAAGTTGTCAGCCTTATCCTTATCGTTCTACGCACCTGCCAATGCTCGGTTTAAAACATAACAGAACTACCTATTCGCACGAACCGCATAAGGATAAGGCTTGAATGACAATGACTCCAGTGGATGGATCGGCTACCTTCGATGTTAACAACCTGTTCAGAAAACCCAGGATCTGTTTTGACTGGGAGGACCTGCGTTACTTCGTAATGTTTTCCACGGTCAGTTCCCTGAGTGGCGCTGCAAGGATGCTGGGTGTGGAGCACGCCACTGTTTCGCGCCGTATCGCTTCGCTGGAAAGGTCTCTGAATGTAAAGCTTGTCGACCGTCGCAAGCGTTTGTATGAACTGACTGATGAGGGACGGCGTGTGGCGGCGATCGGGCGACAGATCGAGGCGCAGACCCAGGCCGTTGGCCGTCTCGCGGTTGCGGCTCAGGTGGTGCAGGGTGTGGAAGTGACCATCAGTGCGCCGCCGTCGGTGGCGGTCGAGAAGCTGGTGCCACAATTGGGGGCATTTCGGGCGATGCATCCCGGCATTATGTTGCGCTTGTTGGGCGATCACCAGTATTCGTCGTTATCCAGTTGCCAGTCTGACCTGTGTATACGGTTTTCCAAACCTGTTGAAAGCGGCATTGTCGCGCGGCGCATTGGCACGGCTTCCTTTTCATTTTATTGCGCACGTTTTTATCTGGAGCAACGCCCTCCGGAGCATTATGAGTTTATTGCTTATGACAATGAACTGATGAGTGACAATCAGAATGGTTGGCTGAGGGATATCGTCGGTGATCGGCCCTTTGTGCTGGAGGCCAAAACGGTGGAGTTGCAAATTCGTGCTGCCGAAACCGGTGTGGGCATCGCGTTACTGCCCAGTTTTGCCGTAGAGGGCAATGATCGTCTGTGCCGGGTGGAGTTGTCGGCTCCGCTGGAAGTCGATGTCTGGCTCGGCGTGCATGAAGACTTGCGCGCGGTGGCTTCCATCCAGGCTGCCATGAATTATGTGGAAAGCTGTTATCGCTAGCCAGGGCTGAGTTCGCGCTGGTTATGTTGTCGGCAAAACAGTCGTGTGGTGAAAAAATTCCCATCCCCTCATCAAATATCGACAGTTTACAAGTTCGGCTGTTTTGACGAGGATCAATGTCGAGTGGAGCAGTTCATGACTCGTAACTCCGAGACGTTAAGGTGTCGGCTCGGCAAGGTTTGTTAGATGGCGCGCTGTTGGATAATTATAAAAACTCAAGCAGTGGCAAGATCATCTCAAGCACCCTGGTGACACCCTAAGGACAGCCGGAGATTCTCATGGCCGACGTAAAAATTCTCGACGTTACATTGCGTGATGGTGGTTATCGGAACAACTTCAACTTCACAGAAGATCAGGCGCAGATAGTGGTCGCTGGCTTGGCCAGTGCGGGTGTCGACCTCTGCGAAATTGGTTATTGCAAAGGATCCTTCGCCCCGAAAGGCGAGCACGGTCTGACCAGTGATGTAGGCGCAGGCTTCATTGAAAAGATTGCGCAGGCGGCCAACGGCCGTATCGAACTGGCCGTCATGGTTCACCCCAGAAACATCACCACGGATGACTTCGCCATGCTCAAGGAGCAGGGCGTTTCGATGATCCGCGTCTGTTTGAGGCGCGATCAACTGGATGAGGGGCTTGTGACCTTGTCGCTGGCTCGCGATCACGGCTTCAGTGTCAGCGCCAATGTGACGCATGTCACCTCGCAGACGCCAGGCAGCGTGCTTGATACGGCAGTGCGCGCGGAGGGGGCCGGCGCAGATATCGTTTGCTGTGCGGATTCCAATGGCCACATGTTGCCAGCCGATGTAGACCGACTGTTCAGTCGTCTCTCAAGCCGGCTGTTGGTGCCGCTGGGCTTTCACGCGCATAACAATCTGTCGTTGGCGCTGGCGAATGCAGCGGCCGCTATAGAAGCCGGCGCTGAATACATCGACACGTCCATATGCGGCATGGGCAAAGGGGCCGGCAATCTTCACCTGAGTATGCTGGTTGCCTACCTGGAGCGTACGGGCGTCAGTCATGGTTATGACCTGGTGAAAGTGATGGAACTGTCGGAAGCCACGGCCCGCGCGGTACCGCACAACAATATGCCCAGCCCGCTGATGGATGTCATTCTGGGCACTTACAACTTCCCCTATGACAGCAGTCAACGCGTGCGCGACACCCTCGAGCGCTTTCAGTTGACCTCCGAGTACCGAGCGATCGAGGTGATGCATCAGCAGGACAAGGTGGCGCGTCTTGCGCCGCGAGCGGTGTTGTCGACCATCGCCACCGGCTTGCCGAATGGCGTCAAGGGAGTCGCGCTATGACCATTCAAGTGCTTAGAAAGCGCATCTGTGTCTTGCCCGGTGACGGAATCGGCATTGAGGTCATGGAGGCGGCACTTCCGGTAATCGCGGCGTTGAACCTGCCGTTCGATCTGATTGCGGCGGACATCGGTTGGGAATGCTGGAGGGCCGAGGGGGAAACCGTTCCGGCCCGGACCTGGGAGATCATGGCCAGTTGCGACGCGACATTGCTTGGCGCAATCACCAGCAAACCTCTGGCAGAGGCCGAAGCAGAGTTGCCACTGGCGCTTCAGGGCCAGAACCGCCGCTATGTCAGCCCGGTCATTCAGCTCAGGCAGAATCTTGACTTGTACGCCAATGTCCGCCCGGTCACTGACATGACCGGCGAAAACAGATTTCGCTTTGTCGTGATCAGGGAAAACACCGAAGGGCTTTATGCGGGGCTGGACTTCGGTTGTATCCCGGATGCACTGGTGCCCCTGCTCGAAGAGCGGGAAGCCCTTGGCGCGGCGTGGCAGCGAGAAGGGCAGGATGATGCGACGGTGACGTTGCGCCTGCAGACGCGAAGTGGCCTGACGCGTATTTTCGAATACGCCTTCGAGTACGCCCGCAAAAACCACTTCACGCGGGTCACGTTTGTCGACAAACCCATGGTCCTGCGGCACAGCAGCGCCTTTGCACGGGGCATCTTCGAAGCAACAGCTCAGCGGTATCCGGACGTGACCGGGGTCATCGAGAATGTCGATGCGGTTGCCCTGTGGATGGTGCAACGTCCCGAGCGCTTCGGGGTGATCGTTGCCGAGAACATGTTCGGCGATATTCTTTCCGATCTCGGCGCCGGAGTCATGGGAGGTCTGGGGTTTGCGCCCAGTGGCAACTTCGGCAATTCAGGGGCTTATTTCGAACCGGTACACGGCAGCGCGCCTGCCCATGCGGGGTTGAACAAGGCCAACCCCGGCGCGATGTTCATGGCCATCGCACTGATGCTGGAGCATTTGGGGTTCCCGGCCGAGTCGGCGTGTATCAGCCAGGCCGTCAGCCTGGTTTCTCGCACATCCACACGCACGTATGACCTTGGCGGTTCCCATACCACGGCTCAGGTGGGCGAAGCGATCGTTCAACAGTGCATCGAGTTGCAGTCCCGCACGTTCGGGTATGGCAACGAACAGGTTGCAGCACAGGGAGAACGTCATGTCAGCGCACTTTGAAGCTGTACCCATTGCGCAAGCCGTGCTGGAGGCATGTGAACATCTCGACACTGCGTCCTTGTCTGACGCGCTGGACAGCCTGGGGATCGACGGCGGGCTTTCGGGTATTGCCTCGCAAGTACCTGGCACTCGTTGCGTGGGCATCGCGTTTACCGTGCAGTACGAGCCGGTCGATGCCTCTGCGCTATTCAAGGGGGCTGCCAACTATATCGATCATGTACCGGCCGGTGCGGTGATTGTTTCCTCAAACAACGGACGCCAGGACTGCACGGTATGGGGCGACATCATGACCCACTTCGCGTTGGCCAATGGTATCAAGGGCACTGTGATCGATGGCGTGGCGCGCGATATCGATACGGTCATCGAGTGCAGCTACCCATTGTTCAGTCGTGGACGTTTCATGCAGTCGGCAAAGAACCGCGCTCAACTCCAGGCTGTACAAGTGCCTCTGCTCATCGATGGCGTGACGGTCCGGCCCGGCGACCTTCTGGTGTGTGATGGCAGCGGGTGCGTTGTGATTCCCCAGCAACTGGCCGCCGAGGTCGTACGCCGTGCCCAGGCGGTCGAGCAGACAGAACGCCGCATCATCGAAGCCATATCGGCTGGCTGGACGCTGGAAAAAGCCCGCAGCACCTATCGCTACGACCAGCCCTGGCTGACTGACGCTGAAAAAATCAGCGTCGCGATGCCTTCGCAGGCGTGAACTGATCTGCCTTCCCACTTGAATGGAAATGATGATGAAAATGGAATTGTTCGACGCTCAATCCGTCACCGATGACAACGCGGTTTATCTGATCAATGTCGTACAGGTAAATGAGGGGGCTCAGGATCTGGCCATTCAGATTCTTGAAGAGACGGTCAGTTACGTGGCACGCACTTACAGTGCCTTCAAATGGAGCCGATTGATGAGAAGCATCGACGGCAAGACCGTTATCAATCAGGCGCAATGGAGCGATCGCAGCCAGTTCGAGTCGCTGTTTACCGACGCAGAGTTTCTGTTGCGCTACTCCCGGTTGAAAGAAACCGGCACTTGGGAATATCACCTGTACAACGTGGCCGAGTACATCACCCCTGAAATTGCCTTCAGAAGGCCGGCTGAGCCACTACCGGCAGAAGAGGGCGGCGCACAGGCCGCCTTCGTCTGATATTCACTCGGATTTGCACAGGGATTATGCGATGACCACGATCAATACAGCACTGACCTCACTTCTGGGCATTGACCACCCGCTGATTCTGGCGCCCATGGGCGGCGCTTCCGGTGGGCGTCTGGCGGCTGCGGTTTCCCGTGCCGGTGGCCTTGGCCTGGTGGGTGCCAGTTACGGCGACCCGCAATGGATGGCGCGTGAACTGGAGATGATGCGAGAGGTGCAGCAACCTTGGGGCGTAGGCCTGGTCATGTTTACCGTGGCCAAACAGTTCGAATTGCTTCTTCTGGCGCTGGAGTATCGTCCGGCGGTGGTTGCCCTGTCGTTTGGTGATGTACGTCCTTTCGTCAGGCCCATCCATCAGGCCAATGCCAAAGTCATCGTTCAGGTGCATGACGTCGACCAGGCGCTTGAAGCGCTGGACGCCGGTGCCGATGCGCTGATCGTGCAAGGTGCCGAGGCGGGTGGTCACAGTTTGCGCCGCGCTTCATTGCCGCTGTTCCCGGCGGTCCGCGACGCTGTGGGTGAGCATGTCGTGCTGATCGGTGCCGGCGGCATCGCCGACGGGCGTGGCATGGCTGCTGCGCTGGCGCTTGGCATGGACGGCGTGATGATGGGCACGCGCTTTCTGGCTTCGCAGGAGGCACTGCCTTCCGAACGGGTAAAACAACGACTGCTGCAGGCGGTCGCGAGCGATACGGTGCGAACCCGGATCTTCGATCAGGTGCGCGGCATCGATTGGCCCGAGGGCTACAGCGGGCGCGTGATCGGCAATGACTTTTCCGCTAGTTGGGTGGGTGAGGAGCAGGCTTTCGCTGCGTCAGCCGGTAAGTTGCGCCTGGACTATGAAGCCGCGCTGGCAGCCGACGATGTCAGTATCCGGGCCATCTGGGCAGGCGAAGTCGCGGACCTGATCAAGGAGGTGCTGCCCGCACAACTGATTGTCGAGTCGACCTTGCGCGGGTATGCCGCCAGTGTCGAACGCCTTCGCACGGCCCGCTGACCGTCACGATGGAACCCTCACGATGGAGCAACGACCGGACCCGCTCGACAAGGCGGGTCTTGTTCTTTTTGCAGGAGCAAAAGCCATGAGTCATTGCATGACCTTCCGGACCTTTGGTGCCGGGCATTCGCGCGTCTTTATTCTGTCACCGGTGATGCCGGTCTGGGACGAAGGTGGTTTTGCCCAACCGCTGATCGAGCATTTCACCGCGGCCGGTTTTCAGGTCACGGTGTTTGATTCCCTGTCGCTACCTGTCGTACCAGACGAGGACTTTGGTGCCTTTACCGAGCGCTGGGCCTGCGCGCTCGAGCCGTGGGGTGTGCCGGATGTACTGGTCGGCGTTGCCCTGGGTGGTGCATTGGTGCAGGCACTGGCACGCACTTCATTTCTGCAGTCGACACCTGCTTTGCTGCTGCTGTCTTCCCCGGCCAAGGCCGACGGGTTACTCGATGCCAGGCTGGGACATATGGCGGACCTGGCCGAACAGGGGCATGTCGAGCAAGCCAGGCATCTGTTGGACAATCTGGTATTGCCTGACGGGCAGGTCCATGAACGAGCGGACCCAGCCGGCCACGAGAGTCACGCGACGCTTTCGATGCAGGGGCAGCGCCTGACAGTGGGTTTCCGGTTGCTGGCTGGTGTGGATGTCAGTGAATGCCTGCTCGATTACCAGGGGCGCGTGTTGAGCGTGTTCGGCGAAAAGTCGCAATTGGTGGGTGCGCGCCATGTGCTGCGTACCAGTGGCCAGAGGCAACGCTCGTTGTGCGTAGAGGGTGGCGGGATGCGTCCGCTGGCGGATGACTTGCAGCAGGTGCTGGACAGCATCGACGCGTTCCTGATGACCCGCCAGGAGTGCGTGCAATGAGCCAGGTCGACGCGCTGAACTTCATCGATGTGCATTACCACGCCAATCCTGACGCGTTCATTCGTCGTCATGGTGCGATCGAGGCGGGCAGGTGCTACGCGCGGGCGCAGGGCAGGGTGGTGCTGAAGAATCATCTGGGGTGTACGGCAGCCCAGGCGTGGGAAGCGCGCGATCAGGGTTTTCCGGTCAGCGGCTCGGTGGTGCTGAACGAGATTGCCGGCGGCATCGACTATCGTGTGGTCGAGCGCAGCCTCTGTGTGCGTGGCGATGAGCCGGGGCGTTTCATGGTTCATTTGCCAACCGTGACCGGCAGAACGCATGCCAGCACGCTGGCCCGCAACCTGAGCCATCCGCTGTTGCGGGACAAGCCCATCAAGCCTGCCAGAGTGACATCGGAGAGCGGCCGCCTCACGCCACAGGCGCTGGATATTCTGAGAATGGCGCGTGACTATCCGCTGGTGATCTCGACCGGGCATGCCGATGCCGATGAAGTCAGGACGCTGATCGACGAAGCGCTACGGATCGGTGTGCCAAGGTTGATGCTCAATCAGCCTGCCAATCCGTTGACCGGTCTAGACGCGGCCGAGCTTGCGCTGATCGGCACAGAGCCATCGGTCTACATCGAGCAGACCGCACTGACGTACTTGCTGGGCTATCAGGACCGGCAGGATTTCAGCGATGTGTTGAGCCATGTCGGCAATGTGGTCTACAGCTCGGACCTGGGGCAGACCAGCCAGATCGATGTCCACGAGTGGCTGTCGCTGAGCGGGCAGTGGTTCGACGCGTTCGGCTTGAGCGGCGAGCGCCGCATCGAGGTGACTCTGTTGAATCCGCAACGCATGTTGGCCCTTTAAGCTGTTCGGATAAGGCCGCCCTGGCCAGCACTGCCAGGGCGGCCTGGCCATCAGGCTACTTCTGCGGACACCTTCGAAGTAATCGCCTCCACCACTCTGGATTCACGCAGGCCCGCGTCTTCCATCAGTGGCAGTGTTTCTCTCACGAAGTCCTTTATACCCTCGTGGTAATCGAGCCACGTCAGGGCAATGCCGTCGATCCCCCAGTCAGAATACTTCCTGAACAGCTCCACGATCTTCTCGGGTGTGCCTACCAGTGGCACCCCGGCGAATCCGGCCTTGAAGTGGAAACGGAAACGCACGGCGTCTTCGGGGGTGAAAATGCCGGTCTGGATACCCAGCTCGCCGGTAATGATGTCGCAGCCCTCATCGTCACCCACCTGGTTGGCGTAATAGTCCAGGTAAGCGTCTGCTTCCTCTTGCGTGTCCTTCTGCACCACGTAGCCATAACACCATATCTTTATGTCACGGCCGAACTTCTGTTTCGCCAGGTCCTTGTAGGATGCAATCTGCTCACGCACCGCTTGTTCGCCGTCCAGATGTTTGACGATCAGGAACGCGGCGTCGCAATGTTCTGCACAGAATAGTTTGCCGCGCGGCGACCCTCCGGCATTGATCAGGTAGGGTTTATTCAAGGGTTGTGGCTGCGAGATTGCGCCGCAGATGTTGAAATACTCGCCTTTGAAGTCGAACGGGGTCTGCTGCTCCCAGGCATTTTTTGCAATGTGCAACCACTCTTCCGCGTAGTCGTAGCGTTTGTCGTGCTCCATCATGTGGCCGCTGAACATGCGCATTTCCGCGCCATACCAGCCGCAGAGGATATTCAGCCCGAAGCGCCCGCCGCTGATGTGGTCGATGGTTACCGCTTGTTTGGCCGCGAACAGCGGGTGCACGGTGGGCAGGTGCGAGGTGGTGAAGACCGCGATCTGACTGGTCAGCGCTGCAATCCCGGCAGCCCAGGTATAGGTTTCGAAACAGACACCGCCAGTATTGTTGGTACCGCCGAAACCTTTCCAGCGGCCTACCGGTATGAAGGCCTCAAACCCCGCATCGTCGGCAATCCGCGCGATTTCCAGGTTGCCAGCCCAATCGTCTCCGCGCAGGCGTTCAGGCGCATTGGTGACGGTGCAGCCACCCTCGGTATTGGTGGAGAAAACACCCAGCTGTATCTTGTTCGGGCTGCTGCGCATCGGGTTGGTTTTTATCGGATAGGATTTTTCAGCGCGCATCGTGACCTCCCAGGTCGGTAGTTGGATCGTTCGTCCTTGCTAAATCCTGAACCTGCGGTGGCCGAGCCGACCAAGTAGTCGGTCAGGCATGATCACCCCGGCGGGTCGGGAAGTACGGCAGCACATACTCTTCCAGCTCTTGTAACACTTCTGTGGCCGGGCGCCTCAGGGGCTTGAGGTTCAGCGCAACATGCGAAACACCCTGTTCGCGCTGACGCTGCCACAGGGCGATGAGGGCGTTGCGCCCGGTACTGATTCCGCGGCCGACTTTCATCGGCGCGTCCTTGTTCTCGTCCAGATCGAAGAACGTCGCATAGCCGTAGGGCTTGAAGTGCCTTTGCTCATTGGCACTGCGCCAATGATTGATCACTTCAGGCAAGGTGTCGAAGCCGCTCTGATGCCATATCCAGCCATCCATGTGATTGGCCAGCCATTTGATGTCCTGCTGACAGCGGCCGATGGCAAGCATCGGCAGCCGCCCGAAAACCGGTTTCGGCAGTAGATCCAGCGCGCCATTGAGTTGTCCGTAATGGCGCGATCTGAACACTGGAAAAGACTGCTCGGTCACCGCGTGCAGCAGTTCGACGCCGTCTCTGAAGCGTTCTGCACGGGTGTCGAACTGCTCGCCGAACGCGGGATATTCCCCGGGCCTGTCCCCCGTCGACAAACCCAGCAGGAAGCGCCCCTCAAGCAACACGTCCACGCTGCACGCCTGTTTGGCAACCATCAGCGGATTGCGCAACGTCAATATGATACCTGCCGTGCCGATGCAGATTTGCCGGGTGACGGCAGACAGCAGCGCGGCGTAGACAAAAGGGTCGAACACTTGACCGGCGTCGCCAAACCCCGGATCGAGAAGCGGTACGTCGCGCAGCCACAGCGCGGCGAAACCGGCCTTGTCGGCCTGAATGGCGAGTGCCAGATGGTCTTTCATGGTCGGCGCTGCGGAGTCGGGGTAGCCCTCCAGCGGCGCGATCAACCCGAACGTGAGATGACCCGGCGCGAACACTTTTGCAAAGGCTGGATGCCGCTTTGCGCCTGGTATTTCATAGGGACTCACTTGGTTTCGCCCGCCAGTTCAAGCGTATCGGAGGGCTCTATGGGCGGTTCTTCATGAGCGCGTACGCGACCAAGCAGCGCAAAGACCGCCACGGCCGTCAGCACGGTGGCGGCGCTTAGAATGAACAGCAGATTGCGGAAGGCACTGACGTACTGTTGGTGCAGAAACGCTGCCTGACCGGACAGAAGACTTGTCGCATTGTGCAGATCGCCCAGGGCAGCGCGGTTGGCCGCTTCGGTGACCACCTCAGGTGAGACACCCTTGAGTGCGTCGAAAAGCCCCCATTGAATGAACGTTGCAAGCAGGGCGCCGGCGATTGCGATAGCGATCCCGTCTGCCGAAACGCGCACCGCGTTGAAGATGCCGGTGGCCATGCCGGCGCGTTCTTTTTCAACGACACTGATCGCCATGCCGTCCATCAGCCCCCAGGGCAGGCCGATACCGATACCGATCAAGGCCATCGGCAGCAACGCTGTCCTGATCGCGCCACTGTCCAGTGCCAGCGCCAGCCATAACAGGCCGGCCGCCACCAGCAGCAGCCCGACGCCGGACAGCAGTCCTGACGTGAAACGACGTGCCAGCTGCGCGGCAAGCAGCGGCACGATCAGCAGGGGCGCCGCCAGGGCAGTCATCATCTGCCCGGTTTCAAGGGCGCTGAGGCCGTCGATACCAATGAAGCGTGCTGGCAGCATGATGATCAGCACGACGAAGAAAAATGCGGGAGTGGCTGCAAGAATCTGCACGCCGACAAAGCGCGCGCTCTTGAACAACGAGAGGTCCAGCATGGGGCGGGCGACGCGCCGCTCCACCGCAATGAATACCCAGAACAGCAGCAGTGAGCCGATGATGCCACCCATCACCAATGGATCGGTCCAACCCTCTTCAGGGGCGAGCAGAATGGCATAAGTGAACAGGGTCAATGCTGCGGTAAAACTGATTGCGCCCGGCCAGTCCATACCTGTTGCGTCGGGATCCTTTGACTCGGTGGCGCTGAACAGCACCAGCAGGAACCCCGCGACGCCGATGAGTGCAGTCGCATGGAATGACCATTTCCAGCCTGCCGAATCCACCAGCGAGCCGGCTGCGAGAGGGCCGAAGGCCAGACCTATACCGAAGGTGGTGCCCAGCAGGCTGAAGACTCGGGTGCGCTCGGCGCCATGAAAGGTCTGGGCAAGCGACGACATCGCCCCGGCGAACGCTGCCGCGCCACCCAAGCCTTGCACCAGTCTGAGCAGGTCGATCTGGACGACGGAGGAGGCTGCCGGAATGGCGAAAGTGGAGAGCACGAATATCGCCAGACCGATCAACCAGACGCGTTTTCTGCCGTAGATATCCGTCAGGCTCCCGGCGGCCATCATCGCGCTGCCGTAGGTCAGGATGTAGGCGTTGATGACCCATGTCAGCTCGACGGCTGATCCGCCCAGTGCCTGGTTTATCGACGGCAGAACCACGGCAGGGCCCGTGAAGCATAACGGGATCAGAATGCCGGTCAGGCAAGCGGCGAGCAGTTGCCCCCATCGTCCCGCAGTGGGCTGTGTTTGAACCCTGTGTGGTGTGGTCATGTGCAATGTCCCTGTGAAGCGTGCTCGGGTTTTGCCGTGGTGCACGCGTTTATCCAAGAGCGATCGCCCTGCCGCGAGATTAGGGGTTGCGCCCGCAAACAAAAACAGGCTTATGTTCCGAACGTATAGGACAGGGTTGTCCTGAATAGGAGTGGGTATTGGAATCGCTCGGAAGCATCGCCGTGTTCGTTCTGGTTACTGAAACGCGGAGTTTTACCCAGGCCGGAAAACGCCTGGGCATCTCTTCGTCGGGGATCGGCAAGAGTATTGGCCGTCTGGAGGAGAGCCTCGGCGTCCGCCTTTTTCATCGCAGTACGCGCAGTATCGCCCTGACGCTGGAAGGCTCGATATTTCTGGAGCGTTGCCGGCGGATTCTGTCGGAGCTGGAAGCGGCGGAAATGGAGTTGAGCAATGCCAGAGACTTGCCCAAGGGCAGGTTGCGGATCAGTTTGCCATTGGTCAGCGGACTGGTGATGCCGGTGATCATCGACTTCATGCGTACCTATCCCGATATCGAACTGGACATCGATTTCTCCGACCGCATGGTCGATATCATCGAGGAGGGCTTCGATATCGTGTTACGCACCGGCGATCCCGGTGACTCGGGGCTGATGTCGAAGCGGATGGGCAGTTTCCAATTGCGCGTTGTCGGCGCTCCGGACTATTTTGCCCGGCACGGTATACCCCGGCATCCTGGGGACCTGAGTCAGCACGCCTGCCTGTTGCACAAGTTTCCTTCCACTGGAAGGTTTGAACACTGGCCGCTGCGCCGTGAGGCAGGCGTCGACGATCTCGAGTTACCCCAGGCCATGGTGTGTAATACCACCGAGATTCTGGTGGACGTCGCGCGGGCCGGGTTGGGAATTGCCTGTCTGCCGGACTTCATGATTTTATCGGCCATTCGCAACGGCGAGCTGATACCTGTCCTGGATGACTACACGGTGCATACCGGAACGTTCAGATTGCTCTGGCCGTCCAGCAAGCATCTTTCGCTGCGCCTGCGAGTCTTCATTGATTTCATGCACGCCCATTTGTTCGCTCCTCCGTCAGTATGACTGCGCGGAGTGAGCCTGCAGCACCTGGCAAGGAGCACTGCTATGTATACGCTTTTATGCACGCAAGGTTCGGGTTCGGCTGCGATCGAGATAGCGCTACAGGTTGACGCGGAGCCAGTAGTCAACGCGGTCATACGACGCCATTGGCCTTGAAACCCCCGGCGACAGGATGAAGCGGGTTAGAAAATAAAAAAGCCGAACAGTGAATGTTCGGCCATTTTTATTTAACGGGTATCTGAAGTCACCACGCCTCGCTGGCGATGAGCCGTTGTTATTGTTCGGTTATATGAGCTGGTGCATTCGTTGCACTGATCGGGCCCAGTATTCTCAAGTAGAGATGCACGGTAGTGCCGCTTCCAAGTGCTGTTTCGACGCGTGCGCCTCCGCCGGCATTTACCGCAAACTCCTGCACCTGAACAAGGCCAAGCCCGGCACCCGGGTCCGAACTTCGGGTTGTGAAGAAGGGTTCGAACATCTGCTCCTTGAGCTCGGCGGTCATGCCAGGACCGTTATCTTTCACGCTGAGTACCAGATAATCGCCTTCCGGGAATTGCGGGTCGTCCTTGACGGACTCCAGCCGGGTCGAGATATGGACCTTGCCGGGGCCTGAAATTGCATCACGCGCATTACTCAGGAGATTCAATAAGGTGGTATGCAATTGCGCTTCGGCGCACAACACGCCCCAGCCTCGGGCGGATAGGTCGAATGACAGGTCCAGCGTGTCGCCCGCCGAACGCAACAGAAGATCACGCGCAGCATCGATCCGTTCGCTGACATCGATGCAGATCAGTTCGGGGCCGTCCTGGCGAACGCTGTTGAGCAGGCGAGTTACCAATTGGCGACCGTGATCCACTGCTCGTAGCCCGGTATCGCTGAGCGTCTCTACATCGGTCGGGCGGCGTGAGCGCATGCGGATCAGTTGCAAGCTGGCGCTCAGAGCCTGAAGCAGGTTGTTGAAGTCATGAGCGATGCTCGCTGTGAGCATGCCCAGTGAGGACACCCGTTGCGACTGACGCAAATTGCGCTCCAGCGCCAGGCTTTGGCTCTGGGAGCTTTCGAGCCCCAGCGCCAGCTCGGCGGCGTGCTGGTCACGTTGTTCCGAGACCAGGCGGTATTGCATCAGGGCTGCGGTTTGCCGCGCCAGTGCGAGCAGGGCACGACGTTGCTGTTCGCTCAGTACACGCGGCCAGATATCGATCACGCAGACGGTGCCCATTGCATGACCGGCCTCGGTACGAATCGGCGCACCTGCATAAAAGCGGATGTAAGGAGGCCCGAGCACCAGCGGGCTCTCTCTGAAGCGAGGATCGGTGGTCGCGTCTTCAACCACCAGCACATCGGAAGGCTGCAGGATGGCGTGGGCGCAGAATGCCAGGTCGCGGTGCGTCTCCTGCACGTCCAGGCCGATGCAGGCCTTGAACCACTGGCGCTCTCGGTCAACCAGCGAGACCAGCGCAATGGGCGCGTCGCACAGTGTTGTGGCGAGCAGCACAATGTCGTCGAAGTCTTGCTCGGGAGCACTGTCCAGTATCTTGAGATGCTCAAGGGACAGGACACGTTCTTCCTCGCTGGCGGGAAGTGGCGCAGGGTGGTGGGTCATGGGGCGCACCGCGATCGGATGAAATTGGGTCTTATGATGCCTATGATCCATAGAGCGCAGCAAGGTATACGCCGCATAAATCAGCTCGGCGTGCACAGGTTTGCACGATGTCCCCTTTATTCAGCCTGCTCGCTCGACTCACAGTGAAGAAATCCTGCGCAGTGGAAGGGCGTCACTGCCGTGTTTGAACACCCTCGGAACAGTCACTTCTTACTGCCGTCGCCGGTTCGAACAATCTATATAACGGCACGCCATTAAATGACGCCTGTAATAAACGTTAAAGTTCGCTCGACATAAGAAGTTGGCAGGTGCCGAGAGTAACGAACTGGCCCTTTTTAGTGCTGTATCTGTAACTTATTGTGTCCATATTATGCGTGCTGTGTAATAAACTGTCGTCCGGTTTTTGCCTTGGCAAAGATCGTGAGCCCATTAATAACGTCCCGTATTCTTCTGGAGCAACGCCAATGCCCGGCCCAAATGAATCAAGCCCTGCCGAACTTCTGCCCGACGGAGCTACTGACGACCGAGTCACCAGCCTGTTATGGGGGCCATTCTGGCTCGGGGACTCGTCCGGTACCCATCTGACTTACAGTTTTCATCGGGCCGACTCCGTCTACGCCACTGACTACAGTCGCTCGCAGGAGCCTGGTGATGCCTATTCGCTGACCGATGCCCAGGCGGCAGCCGCAAAAAGCGCACTGGATGCCTGGAGTGCGGTGGCTGATATCAAGTTCACCGAGGTTCAGGACACACCCGATAATGTCGGAGACATCCGTTTCGGCGGCTTCAAGGGCCTGCAAGGCACCGAGTTTGGCCAGGCTTATGCGCCGGGTACACTGGGCCGCTCCGGCGATGTCTGGATCGGGCCGAACGTCAACGCGGCCGATCCTGCCAAGGGCACGGATGATTACCTCACGTTCATGCATGAAACCGGTCATGCACTGGGCTTGAAGCATTCGTTCGAAGCCTCGCAGTACAACGACGTTCTGCTCGATGCCAAATTCGAAGATGCGCGTTACACCATCATGAGCTACACCAACAATTACAGCTTCAAGCCCACCACACCGATGTTGCTCGATGTCGCGGCCATGCAGTTTATATACGGTGCCAACACCCACTATCACACTGGCGACGACATCTACAAATGGGCACCTGGGCAGTCGGTATTCGAGACCATCTGGGACGCTGGCGGCAAAGACACCATTGATGCCAGCAATCAGGAAGCATCGGTGAAAATCAACCTCAACGAGGGTGAGTTCAGCACCATCGGCAAGGCGTTTCTCGATTACAACGCGAACCCTGATGCACCGACGTCGATGAATTCCGGTCTGGCGATCGCCTACGGGGCGCACATTGAAAACGCCATAGGTTCCGCTTTCAATGACACGCTGATCGGCAACGAACTGGATAACGTGCTCAATGGCCGCGGCGGTCTGGATACCATGATCGGCGGGCTGGGCAACGATACCTACGTCATCGATCAGGCAGGCGAACTGGACCTGGTTCAGGAAAAGGCCGATCAGGGCGTCGATACGCTGAAGATCACCTACGACAATACCTCCGCTATCGCACAGGTCATCAACCTCAATGCCGGGACGTTGGCGAACTTCGAGAATGTTCACCTCAAAGGCGAGGGCGCGTTCACCGTATTGGGCAATGATCGCGA
Organism: Pseudomonas syringae KCTC 12500; assembly: GCF_000507185.2. Taxonomy (NCBI): domain Bacteria; kingdom Pseudomonadati; phylum Pseudomonadota; class Gammaproteobacteria; order Pseudomonadales; family Pseudomonadaceae; genus Pseudomonas; species Pseudomonas syringae. The sequence goes on along the minus strand of NZ_AYTM02000001.1, from coordinate 48,871 downwards.
CAACACCCTGACCGGCAATGATGCGGACAACGTTCTGTTCGGCGGCGCGGGCAATGACAAACTGGTGGGCGGTCAGGGCGCCGATATCATGACTGGCGGTAGCGGCGCTGACCGTTTCGTGTTCAATAACCTGTCGGAAATGGGCAAAGGCCACAACAGCGACGTGATCACCGACTTCAATAGCCAGCAAGGTGACAAACTGAGCTTCCTGAAGATGGATGCCAACGTGGACACCAAAGCGCTTGATGCTTTCAGCTTCATCGGCAGCGGCGAGTTCACCGGCGCTGGCCAGCTGCGTTTTGCTGATCATGTGCTGTCCGGCAACGTCAACGCTGACCTGCATGCGGACTTTGAAATCCAGCTGGTTGGCGTCACCGAGTTCCATGCTCACGATCTGGCGGTCTGATCGCTGACCTGAAAGACCGATCGCAATGACAGGACTGCGCCGCTGACAGGCGCAGTCTTTTCTGGCCGACTTCCCCCTTTCTTTTCTGGTTTTAATCGCGCACCGCAATTGTGCGATGCGGCGTTTTGCGCGTTTTTTGGCACCGCGACGGTGCTGTTACAAAATTTAAAACCACAAATTCAATATATCCAACAAAACCCACTTGACTCCTCAGAGCCTGCTGAATGTAATGCGCCGACAGTCGTTGGTGCCGTGCGTTGCGCATAAGTGTCTGAGAGGTATCTGCTTTGATTGAGTCCAAGCCATCTTCCATGCCTACCGTGATCGAGGCTGCCACGCGTGTCCGCGAAGGGGGCCTGACGCCGATACACTTGACCGAGTTATGCCTTGCAGCGATTGAAACCCACAATTCCACACTGAATGCATTCGGTGATGTATATGCCGAGGCGGCGCTTGAACAGGCCGCAGGCATGACAGCCGAACTGCAGCGCGGTGAGATACGCGGGCCGCTGCACGGCATACCCTTTGGCATCAAGGATCTCTTTTCCACTGCCGGGTTGCGCACCACGCGGGGGTCGTTGACTGCGCTGGAGTCGGTGCCGGTTCAGGACGCACCCATCATCCGTCGCCTCAAAAACGCTGGCGCGATTATTCTCGGCAAGACCGCGACCACCGAGTTCGGCTGGACGGGCGCCAGTACGTCGCGGGTGTTCGGCAACGGACGCAACCCGTGGGCCCCGAGCCTCACCAGCGGCGGCTCCAGCTCCGGTTCGGCCATTGCCGTGTCGGCGCGCATGGTTCCTGCGGCCCTGGGCTCGGACGGCGGCGGCTCGGTACGCATACCGGGCTCGTTCTGTGGCGCATTTGCCCTCAAGGGCACATTGGGGCGTATTCCCACCTGGCCCTGGTCGGCCACCGAAATGCTCAGTCATGCCGGGCCGATCACCCGAAGCGTGCGCGACAGCGCGTTGTTGTTCGACATTCTGTCGGGCCCCGATCCACTCGATCATCAGGCGCTGCCAGCCCCCGACGAGTCCTTTCTGGCCCGTTGCGACCAGCCGCTGCAACCCTTACGCATCGGCTTCTGCCCGACGCTGTTCGACACCCAGGTCGATGCGCAAGTCGCCGCAGCGGTTGACGCCGCCGTGGGTAATATCGCCAGGTCGCTACCCGTTATGGTCAGCACGCTCAAGCCGGATTGGCAGGACCCGCTGGCGACCTTCGAAACCTTGTGGGTCGCCGGGCGCGGTATCGCCTATGGCAAGGCGCTTGCGCAGAAGCTGGACCAGCTCGATCCGGGCTTTGCCGATCTGATCAGGCGATCTGCCCAGTACAGCCTGAGTGATTATCTGCAGGCCCTGCAACAGCGTGCGGCGTTCGCCAATCAGGTGCATGCATTGTTTGACGATTACGATCTGCTGCTCATGCCCACCCTGCCGATTCTGCCGTTTGCCGCAGACGATGTAGCCCCTGTGGGCTATGCCGGGCAGGACGGCGCTGTGCCGTGGGCGCGCTGGACGCCGTTCACTTACCCTTTCAACATCACTGGCAACCCGGCCGCCAATTTGCCTTGTGGGCGGAGCGACGCAGGACTGCCGATCGGTTTGCAGGTCGTCGGCCCACGCTTTGCCGATGCCCAGGTGCTGCAGTTCTGTGCCGCGGTAGAGGCCATTGCGCCCTGGGATCAGCACCTGCCACCGGTTTCGGGGCAATAGACATGTCGCTCTCACACACGGATCAGCGGCCCAAGGGGCCGAACACTGGAGTCATCACTTTGCAACGGAATGTCACCCCCATGCTCAATCAGCCGCGTCTGGACGAAATCATGCGCCTGCTCGTTCAACAGCAGCGGGTCAAGGCGTCGGACCTTGCACAATTGCTGTTCGTCTCCGAAGAGACCATCCGCCGCGACTTCAAGCATCTGGAGGAAGAGGGCAGGTTAAGGCGCATCCACGGCGGCGCCATTCTGCCCAGGTCCAGCGAAGAATTGCCGTTGCAGGAGCGCAGCAGACTCAAGCCTCGCGCCAAGGCAGGCATCGCCGTGTGTGCTGCGCAGCTGGTCAGCGAAGGCATGGCCATCTTCCTCGACACCGGTACCTCGACGCTGGCGCTGGCCCAGCAGCTGACCCGGTTCAGTCAGTTGAAGATCATCACCAACTCGCTGGACATCGCTCAGCTGATATCGCACCAGAGCGACAATCAGGTTCTGGTTGCGCCCGGCGATGTGCGGCGCACCGACAACGCCTTGATCGGCCCCCATACACTGGAGTTCGCCCGGCAGTTTCACTACGACATTGCCTTCATGGGCATCGGCGGCATTGATCTGGACTTCGGCCTGATGGATTACCAGGAGCCGGAAGCCATGTTGCGCAGGACGCTGGTCAGGCATTGCACGCGCAGTGTGGTGCTGGCCGACGATGGCAAGTTCGGTCATCGCACCTTTATCAATACCCTGCCATTTGCCGCGATCACGACGTTGGTCACCAATCGCGCGCTTTCCGACGAGTTTGCGACACGCCTGGAGAAAGATCATGTCGACACCCTCTATTCCTGAGCTGATCGAGCCGAGCGCAACTGATCTGGCAGCGTTCGAAGCAGTGTTTCGGCAAAGCTCGGCCATCGGTGCGACTCCAGCCGGAGGCCTGCATCGGCTGGCGGCCTCGGCTGAAGACGGTCAGGTACGTGACCTGTTTCGGGACTGGCTCGAAGCGCACGGCTTCGAAGTACGCATCGACGCGGTGGGCAACCTGTTCGGCCTCATGATCTTTGATCCCGACGCGCCTTATCTGCTCTGCGGTTCACACCTGGACAGCCAGCCGAGTGCCGGGCGTTTCGATGGCGTGTACGGCGTGCTTGCCGGTGCCGTGGCGGTGTCCAGCCTGGTGCGACAATTGCTTGAGCGTGGCGAAGTCCCGCGCTGCAATCTGGCAGTGGTCAATTGGACCAACGAAGAGGGCGCGCGCTTTCAGCCGAGCCTGATCGGCAGTAGTGTGTTCACCGGTGCCTTGACGCTGGACGACGCCTGGGAAAGCCGCGATGGCGACGGCATCCGTCTCAAGGACGCCCTGCAGGCCATCGGTTATCTTGGCAACGACCGGGTTGATTTGAACATTGCCGGGTATGTCGAAATTCATGTCGAGCAGGGCGCAGGCCTGGAAAGCAGCCAGACCGCCATCGGCGTGGTGCGCGAGACCTGGGCCGCCCTGAAGCGGCGAGTGCGTTTCGACGGCGAGCAGAATCACACGGGCCCTACACCCATGCCTGCCCGTCGGGATGCGTTGCTGGCCGCCGCACACACCATCACTGCGGTGCATGACGAGGCCTTGCAGCACGGCGTGCAGATGCACAGCTCGGTAGGGCGGATCGAGGTCTACCCCAATTCGCCCAACGTGGTGCCTTCGCGCGTTTCGCTGCTGATCGAGTACCGCTCCCGCGATGTCGATCTGCTGAGTGCTGCCTCGGAACGCCTGGATGCAACGCTGCGTGCGATCGCCGACAAGACCATGACATCGTATGAAGTGGAAAGCAGCGTGCTGCGCTCACCTGCCAGGCTGCATGACGGGTTCGCTGCATTGGCGTACGGCGTAGGCGCCGAGCTGGGTTTGTCGACCACCGACAGCATGACCGTGGCCGGTCACGACGCGATCAGTCTGAACAGGCGCTATCCCGTGTGCCTGCTGTTCATCCCCAGCAGCAATGGCGTTTCCCATAACGAGGCCGAATACACCAGCGATCAGGACATGCACAACGGTTTACGCATGCTGACCGGTCTGCTGCATCGGGCTTGCACCTCATCCGCGTCATTTGGTTGAGGGGCTGACCATGTCATATGCCGACGACTTGACCACACGCCTGCGCAGCGCATTGGCATCTTGCGGGTTCGCGGCAGACGCCGAGATCGAGAACGTGACGCAGGGCGTGGCCTCGCCTTCGAGATTGTCGACCGAGTGGGCCGGCTTTCGGGTCAGCAGCGCGCAGGGCGGTTGCTACGCCAAGGTTCTGCATGCCGACATGGCGCCACTGATCGATTTCGATAACGTAGCCCAGGCCAGCGAATCTGCCGGCCGTAGCGCGGCGGCACCGCGCCTGCTTGGCGCAGACCAGGCCAATGGCGTGCTGATCTTCGAGGACCTGGGTGTCGACTGGCGAGCTGCGCGGCTCGACGATCTGCTCGCACCCGGCCGGCTTCAAGCGCTGTGGGCACTCAAACGGCAGGTGCATGCCGGACCTGTGCCTGATGTGGTGCGCTCGCCGATGGCGGATATCCAGCGCCTGCGCACACTGTGCGAGCACGATAACGTTGCGCTACCTGCCGAGCATCAATGGATCGACCGTTGCGTCGACATGGCCTGGCAGGCGCTGCAGAGCCGATCCGTGCAAGCGGCTCCGCTGCACGGCGACGGTGTGTCCAGCAACGTCATGGTGTCCAGCGAAGGCCAGTTGCGTCTGGTGGATTTTGACTACGGTGGCTGCATGGATCCGTGGTACGACGTGGCGATTACCCTCAATGAGCTTTATTCGTTCGAGCGTCAGTGGCGCGAGGGGATCAGCACGTGGGCCGGGCAATGCCTGGAAATCGACTACGCGGTGTGCCGTCTGTATGCGCTGATCAACGACTGGTACTGGACCCTGTGGGGGCTTTGGGCCGGTACCACGTCCTCGCGGCCACTGGAGTTTTCCAAGGTCGGGCAATGGACGCTGTTGCGTTGCCGACAATGCGTTCAGGACCCGCGGCTGGAAGGCTGGATGCGTCAGGTTCAGGAGGGTAGAGCATGAAAACGTTAGGGCAGTCGGTCAGTACCCAGGAGCGACAACTGGAAGCCGCCGTGCGCAGCATCGACAGCTGGCAGGGCCGCCGCGTTGGCTACGAGCCTGTCAGTGGCGGCATCTCCAACACTAATTGGCGGGTCGAGGTCGAGGGCGCCGACACGGCGTACTTCTTCAAGGTGCCAGGCGTCGGCACAGAGATGTTCATCGACCGTCACACCGCCCACGAGGCCAGTGTGAAGGCTGCGCAAACCGGTTATGGCGCACCGGTTTTCGCCTTCCTCGAAGCCTTTGGTGTCGAGGTGTTCGAGTTCATGGAGGGCTGGCGGGCGTCGTCCAACCATGACTTTCTGCAGCGCGACATACGCCACAGTGCCCTGCACGGGCTCAAGGCATTCAACGATCAACCGTTGCTGCAACAGACCAAGACCGTATTCGACATGATCGCCGAGCATCAGAGCCAGGTGGCTGAACTGAAGGGCATCAAGCCTCAGGATGACGATTGGTTGTGCCTGCAATACCAGCGCGCGAAAGCGGCGCTGCAAGCTTCCGGGATCGATCTTGCGCCGTGCATGAACGACACGCTGGCAGGCAACTTCATGCTCAACGCGGATCGCCAGATTCGTCTGGTGGATTTCGAGTATGCCTCCAACAACGACCGCCATTACGAATTGGCGCTGTGGTTTGGCGAGATGTTTTTCAGCGACGACATGGAGCTGGCGCTGATCGAGGATTACTTCGGCCAGGTCAGCGCGCAAACCGTAGCGCGGATCAAGCTCAACAAAGCCTTGGCCGACATCAAATGGTCGACCTGGGCGATGGTGCAGCACGCGGTGTCGCAACTGGACTTCGACTTCTACAAGTACGGCACCTGGAAGCACATGCGCGCGCGCAGCATCATCAATGATTCGCAATGGGAAACCTGGCTGCGGCAGGTCTGAGTCGATCTCGTCCGGCGCGCCTTCGAACACGTAAGACACGTATTTCAATAATAAAAAAGTAGCGGGTAACCGCGTGTTTCTTTCACTGCTTGAGTTTTATCCGATCACTTATCCATAGCCAGATCCTGAAATTCAAGGAGCACTCCATGAGTAACGTTCCGTCCCTTTCTACCCCCGGCCGCCTGAAGAATCTGGTGTTTGGCCTGTACTTCTTCGCGCTGTTGATGATGGCGCTGTTTCCGCCGTTTTACCTCAAGGTCAGCGGCAGCGCCGTGCTGGTGTTGGGCATTCCGCTGCCGATCTTCTACTGGATTCTGATCGCGGTGCTCATGGGGCTGGGCCTGTGGATGCTCTACGTGGTCGAGTCGCTGCTGGGTGAAATTCCACAAGAGGGGGACGGGCAATGATCAGTACCACTATGGTTTCGGATCTTTACATCACCTTCGGCCTGATCGGCGTATTTCTGGCGGGCATGATTGCAGTGCTTTACGCGACGAACCGCAAGAGCGAGAGCTTTTCCGATTACGCGGTGGGCGGTCGCTCTTACGGGCCGTGGTTCATCGCCATGTGCTACACCAACTCCTGGTGGCCGGGCGCAACGTTCACGGCGTTCTTCGCCTTGTCGGTCGGTGGCGCGCTGGGCTTTTACGGCATGGTTTACGCCACGCTGGGCGTGACCGCGATGTACCTGATGGCCAATCGCGCCTGGACCTGGGGCAAGCGCTTCAACCTGACCACCCAACCGGATTTGCTGGGCATGCGCTTCAACAGTCCCGTGGTCAAACGCATTGCTTCGATCATCGGCATCATCTCGGTATTCCCGTGGGTGGTGATGGGGATTCAGGCCCTCGCGACGCTTTTCCAGTTCGCCAGCTTCGGTCGTTGGGGGGTGATCACCTGCCTGTTGGTCGGCGTGGCGGTGATCCTGATTCGTCAGTACTGGACGGTGAGCATGGGCATGCGCGGCCTGATCATGACTGACATGTATCAGGGACTGATTGCCTACGTGCTTTGCGCTGCGCTGTGCATCTTCCTGCTGTTCGGCGCGCAGGCCTCGTTCAGCAACCTGTCGCAGCTGCCCGCCAGCATGCTGGTAATCCCCGGCGGAGCAGGCAGTACCTATGGCCCGATGTACATGTTCAGCCTGATCTTTACCGGCGTGATCGGCTCGATGTGCTGGCCGATGAGCTTTCAGCGCATCTATACCGCCAGCGGCGTGCGCTCGGTAAAGAAGGGCACGCTGCTGACCATTCTGCTGGTCGGCGGCTTCTACGGCATTCTGATGCTCTTCGCCGCAGCAATCAGCCAGGACCCCAATGTCGCGGCTCATCCGCAACACGGCTGGTTCCTGTCGTTGTTCGATATCGGCGGGCCATGGCTGCTTGGCGTAGCAATCATGATCGTACTGGCGGCCAGTATCGGCCATGTCGACGGCTGCGTGCAGGTGTGCGGTACGCAGTTTGCCAATGACCTGGCGACCTGGAGCAAGCCACGCAGTGATCGCGAGAAGACCATTCTCGCCAAGGTCGGCATGGTGGTGTTCATTGCGGCGGCCTCATTGCTGGCCTACCTGACCTTCGACTACGCCCGCCTGCAATTGCTGGCGCAGATTTCCTATCAGGGCATCATCCAGTTGGCCGTGCCGCTGTTTTTCGGCGTCTTCAGTCGTCATGGCAACAAGCAGGGCGCGATTGCCGGCATGCTGGTGGGGATCGTGATCGCCATCGTGCTGACCACGATCTACCCGGATGACATTCCGGCGTTGGGCTCGTTGACCAGTGGCATCGTCGGTCTGATTTTCAATGCGGGCATCTTCGTTGCCTGTGCCGTTGCCATCAAACCGAGTGCGGATGAAGTCAGACGCGTCGATGAGCTGTTCGCCATGGCCGCGCCAGCGCGTCGTGGCGTGGGTCCGGTTGTGGCGATTAGCTGATGCCGCCTGCTGCTCAGGGCGTATTGATAAAGTCGATGAAAGCCCTCAGCGGCGAGGGCAGGTAGCGGCGCCCCGGGTAGTACAGATACGGCCCGGTGAAGCGCTGCCACCAGGGTTCGAGTATCGGTTCCAGTGCGCCGCTGTCCAGGTGAGGGCGTAGCCAGTCCTCGAACAGATGGACAACGCCCAACCCGTCGATGGCGGCCTGTACAGTCAGATCGAACGCTCCGCCTATCCTGACGGTGAGAGGGCCTGCGGGGTCAACCTTGACGATATCGCCGTCCCGCTCGTATTCCCACAGCGGTATGACCCCGCTGGGGAATTTTCCTCGCAGACAGGCATGCGCGAGCAGATCTCGCGGGTGCTCGGGGCGTCCTCTGGCCTGCAGATAGGCCGGTGACGCAGCCGTTGCAAAACGCTGGAACCTCGGGCCTATGGGCACCGCGATCATGTCCTGCTCCAGGCGTTCGTCGTAGCGAATGCCGGCATCGCATCCGGCTGCAAGCATGTCGACGAAGCTTTCTTCGGTGACCACCTCCAGGCGGATGTCGGGGTAGGTCTGCAGGAACGGTGTGATGATCGAAGGCAGCACCAGCCTGGCGGCGCTGACCGGAACGTTCAGCCTCAGAGTGCCTGACGGGCGATCGCGAAAGTCATTGACCACATCCAGGGCCGACTCCACTTCGCCCAGTGCGGGCACAATACGCTCCATAAGCCTGGCGCCAGCCTCTGTCGGAGCCACGCTGCGAGTGGTGCGATTCAGCAGCCGCACCCCAAGCCGCGCTTCCATGCGGCGAATGGCGTCGCTGAGGCCGGAGGCGGATTTGCCGCTGAGCCGCGCTGCCTCGCGAAAGCCTCTGGCATTGACCACGGCGACGAAGGCCAGCAGGTCCTGAATATCGGTAGTCATTGTCGTGGCCCCGTTGCTCTGTTCAGTGTTCGCTCAGGCGTACAGGTTGTGCCGATTACGCATGATTATCAATACAGTGCTCAGTGCCTATAGTGAGGAACACATATCGAATCAAGGGGCACGAAATGAATCATGCAAACAAGGCAGGTACGTTCCTGTTGGGCAGCCATCGCGTCAACCGCATGGGCTATGGCGCGATGCAACTGGCCGGGCCTGGCGTGTTCGGTCCTGCAAAAGATCCGCAGGGCGCCATCGCGGTATTGCGTGAAGCCCTCGCCCTGGGGGTCAACCATATCGATACCGCAGACTTTTACGGCCCGCATGTCACCAATACGCTGATTCGCGAAGCGCTGCATCCTTACGCGGATGACTTGCTGATCGTCACCAAAGTCGGCGCAGTGCGTGGCGCGGATGCTTCATGGAATCCTGCATCCAGCCCGGCGCAATTGACCGCGGCGGTTCACGACAACCTGAAGAACCTCGGGCTGGAGGTGCTCGATGTGGTCAACTTCCGGGCATGGGGCGAGCAGCATTCACCCGCAGAAGCCTCGATCGAGGAACCGTTGACGGTGCTGGCCGAGTTGCAGCGCCAGGGTCTGATCCGTCATCTCGGGGTCAGTAACGTCACTGCCCGGCAAGTCAGGCAGGCGCAGGGGATTGCCGAGATTGTCTGCGTGCAGAATCACTACAACCTTTCGCATCGCCATGACGAGCCGCTGATTGCAGAACTGGGCGAGCAGGGCATTGCGTATGTCCCGTTCTTCCCGATGGGCGGATTTTCACCACTGCAATCGGAAACCCTGAGCCGAGTAGCCGCTGGGCTGAATGCCTCGCCGTTGTGTGTTGCTCTGGCCTGGTTGCTGCGACGTGCGCCCAATATTCTGCTGATTCCGGGCACCTCATCCATCGCTCATTTGCGCGAAAACCTTGCCGCCAGCGAGCTGGTGATTGCGCCGGAATTGCTCGCCGAACTCGATAGTGTTGCTTAGAGGAATAGCTATTGAGCAACCCACCTGAATGCTTTCGGGTGGGGCTGTTTTAAAGGCTGCTGCTCAGTCAGAGCCTGCCTTCCTCGCGCAACAGTGCGCCGATGCGTTCTATCTCCAGCTCGCCCTGAATCAGCGCGGCTTTGCTGGTGTGTACCGAGTAGTAGCCTGTGACCAGGTCGTGCGGGTGCTTGACTGCCGATCCCAGTACGAAGTGGGTATCACCCTTGGCGACGATGTCGATGGGGCGATCCGATTCCTCGAAAATCACCAGTTCACCCGCGCCGACCGGACCGCCTGCGTCGAGCTGTCCGGTGTTGACTGCCAGCCAGCCCACGCTATGGCCTGCGGGTGGTGTGTAGCGCCAGTGCTCGCCATCCTTGAGCTGTACTGCCAGATAATTCATGCCTTCCGGTGCTGGCAGGCTGCTTTTCGCGCTGCCATAGCGTCCCAGCAGCACGTTTGCCGGGCCTTGTTGCGCAACCTGCGCTGCCGACAGGTACACACTTTGTGCCGGGCCATTTTCCTGCGCGGCGGGCAGTGCGACCCATAGCTGAAAGCCCCTCACAGCCGAACCGTTTACTGGCTGGGCGTCATGCCAGACGCCATTGCCGGCGCTCATCCATTCCACACCGCCGCTGAGCAGTACTCCGGATTTTCCGGTGGTGTCTTCATAGGCGAGTTCGCCTTCGATCATGTAGGTCAGCGTAGCGATACCCGAATGCGGGTGCATGCCGAATCCCGTTTTCCCCGGCTCGGACGTGAAGCAGATTCGATCGAGAAACACGAAAGGCTTCAACAATTGACCCAGATCGCCCGGGCTCACCAGTCGGGTGATCGGCCCGCGAGTTCTGCCGGTAGTGCGATGGACGATGGCGCGTGGCTGAATACTGACGATGCTGTTCATGGCGTTCTCCTCTGGGCTTTGATGCCTGAGCGCAAATAATAAGCTTCAATGGATTGCTTGATTAGTCGGTATAGTTGGCTTGGACTGATCCATAAATACGAGGAATCCTGGCGTGGCGTTCGATCTCAACGATGTTGCGCTGTTCGTGCAGGTGGTGCGCAGCGGCAGTTTTGCCCAGGCAGCAAGGCAGTTGGGCATGCCGTCCAACACGATCAGCCGCAGGGTTCAGCAACTGGAAATGCAACTGGACACGCGACTGTTGCAGCGATCGACGCGCAAGCTGGTGCTCACTCAGGCTGGAGAGGAGTTCTACGACCGATGCGTGGGCGCGGTCGACGGGGTGATGGAAGCCGCAGAGCAGCTTGCATCTGGGCGCGATGAGCCAAGTGGCCTGGTGCGTATCGCAGCGATGGCTGATTTCTTCGACTTTTTCTCGATGGACTGGGTGGCCGGTTTTCTTGCCCGTTACCCGCGTGTTCAACTGGAGTTCGTGCTCAGTGATGATCACGCCGACCTGATCGCTGACCGGCTGGACATCGCCTTTCGGGGTGGCCCTTTGCAGGACTCTGGGTACGTCGGGCGGCAACTGATTGATGAAGGCCATGACACGATGGTCGCCAGTCCTGCTTATATTGCCGTTCATGGCATGCCTGATTCCCTGCAGAGCCTGCACAGTCATTACTGTGTCAGTGCAGCGCATCGCGGCGGCGTCACGGCATGGCGGTTGCTCGGTCCGGACACGAAGATGCATGAGGTACACATTGCCAGCCGGTTTAATGCCAACACCGCGCAGGCGCTGCGCAAGGCAACCCTCGCCGGGCTTGGTATCGCGTTGTTGCCTGCGACGCTGATCCGCTCGGATCTGCGGGATGGCCGGCTGGTGCCGGTACTGCCCCGGTACCAGCGCACCAGCCATGGTTTGCATGTGCTTTATCCCAGCCGACAGCATCTGCCGCCAGCGGTGTCGGCATTCATTGCGTTGGTGCTGGACAAACTCAGGGACAAGGCGTTTGCGGCGCAATGAGCAACCTTTGCGGCACGCGATACTTGCGCGTTACTTGATTCGTGACGTCATGTAGATCAGCCGAACGGTGGCGACGGTGATCGCTTCGGCGTCGTTCTTGATGTTTTCCAGCTGATTGCTGTCCACATTGCCAACGCCTGCGTTCGATTCGATCAGGCGGGTGAAGTGGTACAGGTTCTGGGTCACGTCGTGCAGGTTGCCGTGCAAGCGTTCGACGACGCGGTTGAGCGGGCCACAGCTGTGGCTGTCTGACGTTATGACAGCGGGGACATTACGCGTAGCACTGAGGCCGGTGACCACATAGGCAACATCAACGCCGGCATTCGAAATGCTGGACAGATAATCCGCACGGGGAGAGCGGACGCCATTTTCGTAGTTACCCTGGGCATTGGTTTCCACGCCACCTATCGCGCCCAGTGCACTTTGCGAAAGCTTGAGGCGCAAACGTTCCTTTTTAAGCCGCGGTCCGATCCCTGTCATCCGTTTGTCCTCGATAAACTGTGCACCGCTACAGTCAGGGTTAACAAGCGTTTCTGGCGTCGACTGATCAGACATCCCTGCAAGGGCGAGAAGTTGAGTGTTCGGTCTAATCAGGTACTAACGTACCAGACAGGTGGCAGAGTGTACGTAGGAATCCGCCAGGGTGATACATTTTTGTACCGAATTGAACGCTTTGAGCCGCGATGCCCAGGCGTCTGGCCGGAGGGTTCCAGGCTGAGTTCGGCGAAAACAGGAGGTCTTTTGCGCAGACCTCCCGATAGAGTTACAGGCAGCGCGAGGCGCGCTGTGCGGTCCAGCTCGCAGCCGTGGCGGCGATCTTGTCTGCCAGCTGCGCAACCGCTTTCTGGTGGGCAATGATGAGATTTTCCATGCCTTCACCGGCCTCCTCGCGGATCACGCTGCTGCAGGTCAGGCTTTGCCGTTTGCTGCCCGCCGTGGCGCCAGCCTCGCGAAGCCCGAGTGTCCACACCACATCAATCAGGGCGTAGTTGCCGGGCATCGACTCGAAACGCCGCACGTCGGTACGGATCGACAATGTCGGCTGGCCACTGTTTTTCGGCAAGCCGGCCATGTCGCGGCTGCCGAAGCGACGCTCCAGTTGCGGGGTCAGCGCATCGTGAAACTCGTCGCCCAGGGGTGATCCCCAGCGTTCGGTGTCCAGAATGGCCAGGCTGCCGTTACCCTGACGAACCACCAGCGGCGGCTGGTCTACCTGCACCGGCATGATCACCGGCAGCATCTCGAACTGGAACGGCATGGGTTTGCTGGCGGCCGTGCTGGTCGCGCTCATCGGCGCGATCAGCGTGTAGTAGTGGGTCTGTGTCGATGTACAGGCACCCAGGCCTACTGCTGCGGCAAGTACCATCAGTTTCAGGCGCAAGGTCATTGTTTTGGCTCCGGATCAATGGCTCGGGACGAGGACGGGGCGTTGAACGAACGTGGCGCTGCGTCGCCCGTACGGCCGCGAATCAGCGATTCCGGGTGGCGGCTGAGGAAGTCGGTCAGGACCCGCACCGAACGTGCAGTACGTTGCACTTCATCCATGGCCTGGCCCAGTTGCTGACGCGCAGGTGAATCTTCGGCGAACGAGTCGTTGGCAGTCCCCAGGGTTTTCTCGGCCTGCTGCAAGGTGCCACGCATCTGCGGCAATACGCTGCTGTTGACCTGTTTGAGGGTTTTCTGCAATTCGCTGAGGGTGCCGTTGAGGTTGCCCGCCAGCTGGTCGATCGGCAAGTTGCTGAGCTTTTCGACGAATGCCTGCAACTGCTCCTGCAGCTTGTCGAAGCTGCCCGGCACAGTCGGAATCTCCAGCGGTCGGGCCTTTGCGTTGAACGCCACCTTCGGCGCCTTTGGATCGAACTCCATGGCAATGTACAGCTGGCCAGTCAGCAGGTTGCCGTTACGCACCTGCGCGCGCAGACCATTGGCCACAAAGGCACCCAGTACGCGGGCAGATTGTTCTTCTTCATCGCCCGAGCCGCCGAGTTCCTTGAGCTTGGACTCGGCTGCGCCCAGGCGCTTGGGATAGATCACTGCGCCAACGATGCCGGGGAAGGTCTTGGTGGCCGGATCGTAGTCCAGATCCACCGAAACCACCTTGCCGATGTTGACCCCGAGGAAGTCAACCGCCGCGTTGACCGTCAGGCCGCGAAGCGATTGATTGAAGCGCATGCGGATGTAGCGTGGCTCGCCGTCGGGAGGTGCCATCGCCGTGGCCTGGTCATCGAATATCTTGAATTCTGCGTTCTCGTCCGCCGGTTTCGAGTCCGGGCTCCAGTTCGGCTCGCGAAAGGCGATACCGCCGGAAATGATCGAGGTCAGCGACTGCGTATTGACCTTGACGCCTGAGGCTCCGACGGTGATATCGACACCGCTGGCGTTCCAGAAGCGTGTGTCGGTGGTGATGTACTGATCGTTCGGAGCGTTGATGAAAATCTGGATATCGACGCCGCGGCCGTCCTTGGACAGATCGTAAGCCACCACCTGACCGACCTGAATACGCCTGAAGTAGATCGGTGAGCCGATGTCCAGCGAGCCCAGATCGTCGGTGTGCAGGGTGAAGCGCTTGCCTTTTTCACCGAAGGTCACCGGCGGCGGCGTTTCCAGGCCGGTGAAGCTGGCCTTGGTTTCCTCGGCGCTGCCTGCGTCGGCACCGATGAAAGCACCCGAAAGCAGCGTGTCCACGCCCGAAACCCCATGTGCGCCGATGCGCGGGCGCACCACCCAGAACTGGCTGTCGACCCGCGTGAACGGAGTAGCGCTGGTGTTCAGCTCGATGGTGGCCAGCACATGCGTGCGGTCGTCACTGAGGCTGATATCCGTGACCATGCCGATCACCACGTTCTTGTATTTGACCTGGGTCTTGTTGGCTTCCAGACCTTCGGCTGTCAGGAAGCTGACAGTGATTCTGGGACCGATGTTCATCCAGTCATGCAAGGCCATGGATATGCCAATGATCGCGGCAACGATTGGCACCAGCCAGATCAGCGAGACACGCAGGCGACGACGTTTGACTTCAGGGCGTGGCACTGAAGCAGGTGGGGGGAGGGTACTGTCAGACATCTTCAACCTCTGCGTCCCAGATAAGCCGGGGATCGAAACTCATGGCGGCGAACATCGTCATCACCACTACCAAGCCAAAAAACAGAATACCGATTCGCGGCTCGATAGTACTGAGCTCGCGAAACTGAACAAGAGACGCCACAAGGGCTACAACCAGCACATCGAGCATCGACCAGTAGCCGATCAGTTCGATGAAGCGATACAGGCGCGCGCGCTCGCGCATCGCCCAGGTGCTGCGACGCTGGCAGGTGATCAGCAGCATGCCCAGCACCAGAAACTTGATGCATGGCACCAGAACACTGGCGACGAAAATCAGGATGGCGATGTCCCAGGAACCGCTTTCGAAAAACTCGATGACGCCGCTCATGATCGTGCTTTCGCTGCGGTTGCCCAGCAGGTTGGTGTACATCACCGGCAGTACGTTGGCCGGGATATAGAAAATCAGCGCGGCAATCAGATAGGCCCAGGTGCGGCTGATGCTGTTGGGTTTGCGTTTGTGCACAGGTGAATCACAACGCGGACAGCGTGTAGCGTCCTCCTGGCAGGGATAACCGCAGGTGTGGCACAGGCACAGCTTGTGTTCATGGGCGAAAGGGATGCCGTTCATTGCGGCTGCACTCCCAGTTCGTCCCACAACCGGCGGATATCCTTGTTGGCAATCAGCAGGATCAGCACCATCAACATTGCCATGGCCCAGAGCCCGACGCCGGGGTGTACGTCGAGCATCCCGGACAGTTTGATGATCGCCACCAGAATGCCAAGCATGCACACTTCGAGCATGCTCCATGGGCGCAAGTGCTCCAGGGCGCGCATGCAGGTTCTGAAGCCGGGCGCCACGATGCCCTTGTGCGCGTGTACCAGCACCCAGAACAGCAGGACGATCTGCAATAGCGGCGCAAAAATGATCGAAAGACCGGCCACCAAGGCAATGATCGTGATACGTCCTTGAGCAAGGGCTTCAACCGATTGCCACAGCGTCACCTCGTTGGAGAGGCCCTTCATATTGATGCTGATGACCGGGAACAGATTGGCGAATACGAACAGTATCGCTGCAGCGATGGTCAACGCCAGCAACTGTTCTATGGTCACCCGATGGCCGCGACCGAGCAGTGCTTCGCAGCGAAGGCAGAATGCTGCCTCGCCGGGCTGCAGAGGATGGGCTTTGTAGAGCGAGTCGCAGTGCTCGCAGATAATCAGGCCGGAAGAGTGTTCGATAGGATGCACAGTGCTCATCGACGCCATTGGTGCAGAGGTAAGGAGGTAAGAACGCGCAGCACGAAAAGATACCTCGTTAATGGCAGTGTGAAGCGTTTTTTTTTGTACGGTCAACGCTAGCAGATCGGTACAAATCATTGACCGCCAGGGTGTCGGGTGGTTCACATGTCACTGCGCCATTATTCCATGCGCGGAGTCATGGTGGCGAATCCGGTAGCAGCGATGTCCCCCATCTGTCGACGAAAGGGCATCGCTGCGGCCAGAGTCCTTTGGCAAAGGGCCTGTCTCAGAGCTTACCGGGTTTGACGCGTTGCTTGAGAAAGCCGAGCAACTGGCGGGCAGATGCAGGCACGTTGTGTTCGTCGAACGTCAGGCAGATTGCCTTGGCGTCATCCTCGATGGTGATTTCGTACTGATTCAGGTCCCGCGCTTCGTCATTGAAAGCACTGCTGGACTGATTCAGGCCGCTATCGCTCACCAGCCTCTGCAACTGCTCGGCTTCGGGCTGCTCAAGGGTGGCTGTATCGACTTCACAGCGTTTGACTGCACCTGCAAAACCGCCGGATTGCACTAGACAGACCTTCATTTCAAGCACCTTTAGGTGGTTACGCTTTGGCTATACCTTGAGACCGACCTCTTTCCAGGCCGCCTGCACGGCTTTTTTGGCTTTGGGGCCGAAGCGCGGGTCCGAGGCTATTTTTACGCTGGCCTTGGCACAGTCGATGAATTGACTGTCCGAGGCCAGCTCCAGCATCGTTTCATACCAGATTCTGCCCGCCACTTCCCAGGCATTTCCGCCCAGCGCCTTGGCCACCAGCACGAATGCCCGGTTGGGAATGCCCGAGTTGATGTGCACGCCGCCGCGATCCTTGGCACCGGTATACAGGTCGGCCATCGTCGCCGGTTGCGGATCATCACCCAGATCCGGATCGTTGGAATACGCAGTGCCGGGTTTTTCCATATCGCGAATGCCTCGTCGCGTCGGGGCCGGCACCAGCAACTCCTTGCCCACCACCCAGTCCGACTCGGCGGCGCTGGTGCCTTGTTTCCACTGGCGCACCAGCATGCCGAATACATCGGCAAAGTGCTCGTTCAAGGCCCCGGATTGCCCGCGGTAGTCAAGGTTCGAGGTGAAACTCTGCACGCCGTGGGTCAGTTCATGACCGATCACTTCAAGGCTGCCGGTAAAGCGCTTGAAGACCAGGTCATCCCCATCGCCGTAAGCCATCTGGCTGCCATTCCAGTAAGCGTTGCTCAGCGGTACATGCTCGCCGTTGAAATCCACTTCGGCGACGTGCACGGTCGAGACCAGCGACATGCCACTGTCGTCCAGCGAGTTGCGTTCGAACAGCTGCGCATAGAAATCATAGACGTCGCCTGAGCCATCGTAGGCTTCATCGGTCGCCTTGTCGCCCGTCGCTGCCTGGCCTTCCTTGCGCACCACCGCGCCGGGGAGGTCGTCAGTGCCTTTGGCATCATGAATCACACGGTGCTTTCGTCCGTCAGGCGATTTGATCGCGTGCATGGATGGCATGGTTCGCGCAGAGAGGCGGGAAGCGAGGAATGCCGAGCTGCTCGTCAGGTTGGCAATGGCCCGGGCGCTGACCAGGTTCTTGGGGGACTGCGCCATACGCTCGAGCATGTAAGGCGGAATGAAACAATGCAGGGGATTTCGGTCGTCGCACATGATGAACTCCTGTTCTAATGCATCGATGGCGGCAAGCCACCGATCAACATGGTCGCAGTCGTGTGACACTTCCTGTGGCGTTTATATGCAAAGAAATATCTGATTACATGATCGGCGGTTGCCGCCAAACCGGCCCGATGTGGTGATAGCCCCGTATTGCAGGTACTTCACGTCATTCCAGAAGCAGTGCGACACCTCGACACAGGTGATCAACGGGCCGCGCCGCGATGTTAGACTCGCGCCACTTCAGACGAGGAGCAAACCTACGTGCGCAAGACGGTAATGATGATAGCGGTACTGGCTCTGGCCGGATGCGATGGAGGCGGGCCCGCCAGGGATAAAGTCCAGGGGACGGCAGCGACTGCTCCGGTCTCTACGCCGCAGTGGTTCATTCAGATGAACTCGCGGGAGGCGGTCAGCGATTCCAGCGCCTGGTTGCTCGAGCGCAGTTATGCCCCGATCATCGTGGACGTGGACGGGAAACAGCAGGTATTGATAGGGCCTTACGAAAGCCAGGCCAAGGCCGAGGAAGAGCGCGTCGCGTTACAGGCGAAGGTGACCAAATCGCACCGTTTTGCCGAGCCGTCGGTGGTACAGCACACCCGCTAAGGCATTCGCCAGGTTTACATCTGCTTCATCACGCGTTACTGCATCAGCATCGCGGGCCAGCAACCTGGCCCGCGATGCCGTTCATCAGTCGATCAACGACGACCCAGCAGCAGGCCTACTACCAGGCCAAAGCCCGCAGAAATAGCCACGGTCTGCCATGGGTGACCACCGATGTAAGTTTCGGTCGCTTCGACAACCGGCTTGGTGCGGTCGCGAACGCTGGCCATCGAGTCCAGTGCCTGCTTGAGTTTGGCGCTCAACTGTGCGCGCAGTGTCTCTGCTTCTTCGCCCACCAGAGCAGCACTTTCCTTGAGCAGTTTGTCGGATTCTTCGATCAGTGCCTGCAGGTCACTGAATGCCTGATCCTTGATTTGATCGGCAGCTTGTTGAGCAGGGGTCTTACGAGCCATGGGTGTATTCCTTTCAAGTGGTGGCAACAGTGTTCAATGGAGTCTCGCGCATCCTGAAAAGTTGCAATTGCTTGAATGACCCGACGCAAGACTCTGCAAACAATGCCCCTTACGGGTGTAAGATGCAGCCGTTTTTAGCCGTAGGTGACTGTGATGAGTTTCAATCTGGCCAATCGGCCGCTCCCTGAGCGTACCGCTCTCGAAGACGAGAAATCCCGGCTGTTCGAACTGTGGCAGAGCAATCTGGGCAAGGCAAAAGGCGAGGCGGCACGCCTGATGGGCGAGCGCGCCAAGCGCAAGGGCAAATGGTCTGAGTGGGTTCGTTCCGAGCTGGATACCATGAGTCCGCCGGAATACGCCAACATGGTCCGCAGTGAAGTGAATCGTCTGATGGCGGCGAGCAGGTAGCAGCACATCCGACAGCGACCCGACAATCCGGCGCTGATCGTTCTTCACGGTACGGCGTGAGGGTGTCTTGCCTTCCTGATCCGTAAGGCCTTTTGAGAACGTTGATGGCCCAAGCCAGTGCAAGATTTACCCAAGGCAGCGTAGCGCGTCATATCGTCGTCACCGCCAGTGCCAGCGCCTTGAGCCTGTTCGCCGTCTTTCTGGTCGACATTCTCACGCTGGTCTACGTATCGATGCTGCATGACCCCGTGCTTCTGGCAGCGGTCGGCATTGCCAAAGTCCTGATGTTTTTCAATGGCGCGCTGGCAACCGGCCTCATCATCGCCGGGGCGTCGGTGCTTTCCGCGCGTATCGGCCATCGTGCGGCCAGATCGATACCCAGGCTCACTGGCAGCCTGATGCTCATGGTGATCACGGTCAGCGGTCTGGCAGCCGCCGCCCAGTTGACGTTTATCGTGCCGATCATGCGATGGCTGGGTGCCGAGGCGGCCACTTACGAAGCAGCGCGCAGCTTTATCTGGCTGACCCTGCCTTTTACCGCGTTGCAGGCGGTGATGCA
Organism: Pseudomonas syringae KCTC 12500; assembly: GCF_000507185.2. Classification (NCBI taxonomy): domain Bacteria; kingdom Pseudomonadati; phylum Pseudomonadota; class Gammaproteobacteria; order Pseudomonadales; family Pseudomonadaceae; genus Pseudomonas; species Pseudomonas syringae. The sequence goes on along the minus strand of NZ_AYTM02000001.1, from coordinate 29,046 downwards.
GATGTCGGCGCAGATGCTCAGAACCATTGGTGACAACCGCCGGGCGATGGGCGTTGTGCTGTCCGCTGCCGCCACGCTGGCAGTGGCAGACCCGTTTTTCATCTTCGGGCTCGGCCTGGGGCTCGACGGTGCAGGGATCGCGTTTGCCGTATCCGCAGCAGTTTCAGCATCCATCGGGCTGTATTGGGTGCGCAGCCGAATAGGCATGGTGTTTACCCGCCATCTGAAACTGTTGCGTCTGCATGCGCGGCATACTTTCAGGCTGGCGCTCCCGGCGATGGCGGCAAATCTGGCGACGCCGGTCGGTTTGGCTTATCTTGTCGCCTCGCTATCGGCATTTGGCACTTCCGCTCTGGCCGCGATGACGGTGCTGGATCGGGTCATACAGTTTTCGTACTGCGCTTTTTTTGCCCTGCCTGGCGCGCTGGCTCCGGTGCTGGGTCAGAACATTGGTGCGAGCCGCGATGATCGCGTGCGTTCTGCGGTCATTTTTACCCGGCGGCTGGTGGTCTGCTACGGGCTGGCCGTGTGGCTGGTGCTTCTGCTCTGTGGTGGCATGATTGCCGACCTGTACCAATTGGGGGACGAAGCCCGCGCCGTGTTCATGGCCTTTTGTTTGTGGGGCGGCGGTCTCTGGGTTCTGATCGGTCTGGATTTTGTCGCCATCGCGGTATTCCTGACCATGAACAGGTCGTGGTGGGTCGCGGTGTTTGCCTGGCTGAGGGCAACGGCGGGTACAGTGCCGTTCGTCTTCGCCGGGACTCACTGGTTCGGCAGTAGCGGCGCCTTGCCCGGCATGTTTACCGGCAATGCGCTCATCGCGCTGGTCTCCATCACCACGGCGTCGCTGACGGCGAAACGGTTTTTTACCAGCAGGGCCCCGGTCATGAGCGTCGGGGTACATTGAATCAAGGCGTTATCAGGTTTTTATGGTCATCGAAGAATCAGGGAATGAATCCGCAGAAACGGCCCCACCCAAGCGTCGCCGCGCGCCCAAGGGAGACATGCGCAGAAAGGCCTTGCTGGACGCCGCTACCGTTGTTTTTGCCAGAGACGGCTATTCGAGCGCGTCGATGCGCGAGGTTGCACTGCTTGCCGGTATCACCACGGTAGGGTTGCTGCACCATTTCCCCAACAAGGAAGCACTGCTCGCCGCCCTGCTGGAACGCAGGGACCAGCGGGTCACCTCGCGTTTTCAGGATCTGGTCACCGAGCCGACGCTTGAAGGGTTTCTGAAGTTTCTCAAGCTGAGCATGAGTTTCAGTATCGAGAGCGCCGAGGAGTGTCAGGCCGCGTTGCTGATGAATACCGAGAGCCTGTCGAAGGCGCACCCGGCATGGGCCTGGCACCTTGAACGATTCCATCTGACCCACGAACACGCACGCGGGCATTTGCAGGCGTTGATAGAAGCGGGGGAAGTGCGCGGCGATATCAATGTCAAAGCCCTGGCCCAGGAGATCTTCTCGGTCATGGACGGCTTGCAGATTCAGTGGCTGCGAAGCCCCCAGGACGTGGATGTCATGGCGGTTTTCGATATCTACGTGCAGCGATTGGGAAGGGATATCAAGGCTCATCCATGAGCCTTGACGGGGTGCATCAGTAGGTCTGTGCAGCGCTGACCTGGACTGCCTTGCGCAGTGGCAATGGCAGCGGGTTGCTGTCACGCGTGGTCAGTTTTTCCGGGTACAGGGTGATCAGCGTCCTGTTGAGCGTGAGGTTCTCAGAATCCGCGCCGACGAGGATCTTGAATTTCCCGGCATCGACGTCCCAGCTTGCCGTCTTGTCGACGTAGTAAGCCAGGGAGCGCGAGTCTATCGGTACGCTGACGGTCTTGCTCTCGCCAGGCTGCAGGTACACCTTGGTGAAGCCCTTGAGCTCTTTCTCCGGGCGGTCAACAGCAGGTTTGACCGGCTGCACGTACAGCTGCGCCACTTCAAAGCCTGCCTTGTCGCCGGTGTTGGTCACCGTGAATTTCACGTCAACCGTCGAGCCTGGGGTCAGCACGTTGGTCGACAGTTTCAGGTCGCTGTAGCTGAACGTGGTGTAGGACAGGCCATAACCGAATGGATAGAGCGGCTTGGCGTGTTTCTTGTCATACCCGCGATAACCCATGTACAGGCCTTCGCTGTAGGTCATCTCGGTCAGCGGGTTGCTGCCGCGGTAGGCCGCCGGGTCCGGATAAGAGGCATAGCTCGGGTTGTCCTCGATGTTCTTGTCGATCGTGACCGGCAACTTGCCCGACGGGTTGATCTTGCCATAGAGAATCTCGGCCAGTGCCTGACCGCCTTGCTGGCCCGGGAACCAGGCTTGCAGTGCAGCGCCGACCTTGTTCGCCCATGGCTGCATGTTGGCCACGCCGCCGCCGTGCATGACCACGATGGTATTGGGATTGGCCTTGGCGACGAAGCTGATCAGTTCCGCCTGTTGGTCTGGCAGATCGAAGCCGTGGTCGGAACCTTCGCCTTCGTTTTCAGACGTGGTGCCGGTCGCAATCACCACCGCATCGTATTTCGACAGGTCCTTTGGCGGACGCAACGCAGCCCAGCTCATCTGTACGCCGGTCAGGCCGCCCAGTGCCGGAATGAAATTGCCCTGTACGCGCTGGTATTCCAGTTTCACGGTATAGGTCTTGCCGGCCGACAATGCCGCAGTTTTACCCGACGTTGTCAGCGCATTCACCACATCGCCCGAGTAAGGCACGCCGTCGCTCTGCACGATGAGTTCATCGTTGACCCAGAGTTTGTAGGGGCCGTCCGCACGCACCTTGAACGCCTGAGCACCCGAGATGGTGGGCTTGATGGTGGTGGTGAAACGTGCAGAGAAAGCGCCGGCTGTCGGGCTGAAGCCAGACACCGCAGTGCTGCCTGCGTTGGTCACGTTGCTGCCGGTTGTCCAGTTCAGGTTCACGCCGGGCTCGACACGCGTCAGCACCGGGTCACCGGAAAAGCTGGTGTTGGAGAAGTATTCGGCTTTTACCCCGGCGTTGCTGATCCCGTTGTCGCCGGTTGCTGGCTGATACCACACCGAGCTCGCCGGATTCAGGCTCATCTCTGACAGATACGTGACATCGCTACTGCTGGATGCGAGTTGCTGCAAACCGCTCAGCTCGGTCACGTAGCTGTTTGGCGGTGAGTTAGCGGTGCCGAAAGGCGATGCCGGTACGTCGTGCGCCCAGTTGCCGATCACGGCGATTTTTGCCGAACGGTCCAGCGGCAGCAGCGGTTTGCCGGCAGCGGTGTTCTCGTTGCGCAGCAACACGATGGATTCGCGCGCGGTATTCAGCGCGGCACGCATGCCGTATTCCGGATGCTCCAGGGTCTTGGCGGTGTTGAGGTTGTTCTGCAGGTCATAGCTGACGATGCCGCGCAGGTTGCGTTTGACCTTGTCGTCGATCACGTTCTGAGTCAGTTGCCCGCTCCACAGGTAGGGCAGGAGATTGGCTTCGGTAAACTGCAGGCCGGAGGGCATGTCGATGTCCGTACCGGCCCACGCGCCCTTGAAGGCATCATGAATGGCATTGAAGTCACTGATGACCATGCCCTGATAGCCCCATTCGCCCTTGAGCACTTCGGTGATCAGGTGATGGTTTTCGCAGGCGTAGTCGCCGTTGACTTTGTTGAAGCCGCACATGATCGATGCGACATTGGCGTTCTTCACCATCGATTCGAAGCCTGGCAGGTACAGCTCGCGCAGGGTGCGCTCATCGACCTTGACGTCGATCGCCTGACGATTGGCTTCCTGCTCGTTGGCCAGGTAGTGCTTGCCGCTCGCCTGGATACCTTGGGCCTGGATGCCGTTGACGATAGCGGGTGCCAGCACGGCGCCGAGGAACGGGTCTTCACCGCTGACGTATTCTGCCGAGCGGCCGTTGTAGGGCGTCCGGTACAGGTTCGCGCCCGGAGAGAGCATCTGCTGACCGCCGGAAATGCGCGTTTCATAAGCGATGGCCAGGCCGAATTCCTTGGCCCGGTTGATACTCCAGGTCGCTGCCAGTGCAGACTGCGACGGGTATTGAGCGCCGAATGTGGCGTTGTTGACGTGTACGCCCATGGACGAGTCATACGCCACGGTGCCCTTGATGCCCCACTTGAGCAGGGACGGGATCATGTGGCCGTCGTTGACGCGGGTGAAGTTGATCTTTTCCGACTGGCTCATGTTGTCGAGAATCGAGCTGACACGCGCCTCGACTTCGTTGCCGGTCGCCGGGGTCACGGCGGCGAGTGCCAGGTTGGCCTGCATGACGCTGAACGTCAGCAGGCTCAGGCCCAGCGTCTGTTTGAAGGCTGACAAGGCAAGTGTCCTTCCGGTCGATGTGATCGGTTGATTGAGGTTGTTCATGGTCGTTGTGCCTGGGCAGGGGCGTCGTCGGTGTCCACCGGCGCGTCAAGCAGGGACGACGAACTCTGTTGTTGGGCCGGATTGATCTTGTCGGCGCCTGACAACTGGTCGCGCTTGGCTTCCACCTGGGTCCGGATCTGTTGATCGGACCCAGTGGCAGGTGTGCTGGAAGTTGAGTCCGCGGCGAAAGTTAAGGCACTTTGCGCGCACAGAAGTACTGCACTGAAAACAGACAGCATTGGTCTATTCATCGATTGAATCTCGATTGATGGTTTGCAGGATAAAAACGGACGGCTGTTGCAATGGCGCAGGGCTCGGCTGAACACTCAGTCCAGCGCGACAGTAAACAGTTCACAGGCCACTAAAGTATGAGCAATGGAGATTTTAATAAATGATGCCACATGGCTATCACGTGGTTTTTTCAGATGAAGCCAGATGATTTAGACAGAATTTTAAGAATAAAATCGTTAAATTTACAATTTTCGGGCAATTAATAGCCAAGATATGCCATATCTATGGGGTTTTGTTGTTTTTTAATAAACCTAATTGTCGTTAGGTTTAGCGAGCTGGTAAGCTTCGCATCCTCGTGGTTCGTGCGCGTTTTAAAAGCTGGCTCTTTAAGAGAAAGTATCGAGATGTCCACATGAATTAATGAACGCTTAAAGGGGGGGTTCACCGCGTGGAGTGAACATTAATCAACGACGCCCTTACTATTTATTCCATTAAAACTGGACGTGAAATTGTGCAGTATCGATCAAACTTTGCCCTGTACAGATGGCACAAGGGCGATAGGAATAATCAGCCGGTGGTGCGTCATTTTTATTTCGTTAAAGGCAATAGTGGTGAGTGACGGAAAACAGCGGGTGGACCTCGCGGTGTTGAGCATCGTCGGTCGCCTGTGCTTCAGCAAACCGCAAAAACTGACCTTCGGTCAGATCTACAGGGAGCTGGTGCGCGCGTATTCAAGCGCCCCGGCGATCCATGTCTGTGTGGCGACGGTCGACACGCTGGTCAGGGAAGGGCTGTTGATCTCGACAAGAGTCCTGGAACCCGATCAGTCATTTCCCTACACCCAGCACATCATCAGCGGCCTGACCGAGATCGGCGCAGCCTCGCTGAGAGGCTGCGAAGATGCGTTGACCGAGCCGCGCGGTGTTACTCGCTGTGTGGCAGCGACAGGTAATACTGGCCCAGTTCGGTCAGCTTGCCTTCAGCGTCCAGCAAGCTTGAAAAGTGCGGGTCAGGGTTCATCCGGCCCGTGAACCAGGCGTATCTGAACACGTCCTGGCGCTGCTCAAGGGTAGCGACCATCTCCGCCATCTGCCGTTTCTGCTTGTCGACTGAATCAATCTGCGCTCCGTCATCCGGGGCGTGCCAATTGGCGAGCTCGGTGACCCAGAAGGGTTTTCCGTACTTTGCCAGTCGGTCGAGCATCCCCGGCAAGCCATAGTCGTACCAGTGAAAAGCCAGGTAATCGATGCGCGGGTCCCGATTCTGATTCATCGACCGATAGGCCGTATAGAAGGCATCGAGCCACACAACCGGGTCGCCGTAGCCTGGCATGGTTCCCCAGTTCATCGCTGGCCCCACCAGCTTTACACCGGTCTGGGCGGCGATCTGTTCCAGCCTCGGCCAGAAGCTGGCCGCCGCTTCGGGTGTCATGTTGGCCTGGTCGAGCAGATTCGGCTCATTGATCACCAGCAGATAGCGGATGGCTGAGTGAGCCAGCAGGTATTGCTTCAACTGCCCGTCGTCAACGTTGCCGTTCCACACCATCGGGATGAAATCCACACCGTACATCGAGGCGTAATCGTAAGACGCCAGACGGTCATGGGGCCTGGGGCTCCAGTTGTACCACCAGCTCAAGCCCGAAGATAACGCACTCAGGTCGGCGGGCAAGGCGATGTCGTAGGCGATGCCGCGCTTGGCGCTTTTTTCTGCAGCCCATGCCGGTGCCATGCACAGGCTGAGCATCAGCGTCACAAGGGCCAGAAAAGTCGGGAAAAAACGTGCTGACGGGTTCTGTGAGGTCATTGGCAAATCTTCCTTGAGGGTGGGGAGGTGCAGAGCATGCGCTGCAGTCAGCCAGCAGAAAGCATGCCACCTGTATCGTCCCGTTTACCCTGCCAAACCCCGACAGGCATTACCACCTGTAATGACTTGTTACCAAGGATCTCCCTCTGCCTGGCGCAAATCCAGCGTGCCGCTGTCACTGAAGCGCATCGTACCGAACAGGCCGCCAGCCAGCTTGCCGCGAAGCGTATAGGGCAGATTGTCCAGACGCTGGCTCTGACTGAGCCCCAGTGCCTGGCGTAGGGCCGCGAATGCCGACACGCTGACCGGCACCACCAGCACTGCCTCGGAAAAGCGTCCTACAGTGCCTTTCTGGTTGCTGACCCCGGAGGCCAGCAGCCTGTCGTTCACGTCGAGGTCCAGCGCCACGCCGTTGTAGTTGATCTCGGTTTCGTTTGGATTCTGCACCCGCAACGTTACCGCCATGCGCAGTTCCAGACCCTGACCGGGGATGGGTTCGATACCCACGACGCTGATTGTCAGCGGGTCTCGATGGGGAATCAGCGCACAGGCGCTCAAGCCGAGGATGAGCAGCCCGGAGAGCAGGGCGCGGATCAGGCGTAGCGACATTAGTGTGCTCCAGCGTCAGGTTCAGTGATCTTCAGACCTCGCCAGTGATGAGAGATTCGGCGCGCCGGGCACGATGCCGGGATAGCGGCTAATCTGCCTGCCTCAACCATTGCGTCTGCAAGGCAGCAGGTTGATGATTCCACGGTACCTATAAAAACAAGACTGGAGATAGCCATGTCCATCGAAAGGACACCCCCTCATCAAGATCCTGTGGTCATTGTCAGTGCCGTGCGCACGCCCATGGGCGGTTTTCAGGGCGACCTGCAGAGCCTCAGTGCCACAGCGCTGGGATCGATCGCCATCCGTGCCGCTGTCGAGCGCGCAGGCATCGAGCCTGAAGACGTGGAGCATGTACTGTTTGGCTGTGTACTGCCGGCAGGCCTCGGTCAGGCACCCGCTCGGCAGGCGGCACTGGGTGCCGGGCTGAGCCATGCGACGCTGTGCAGCACGGTCAACAAGATGTGCGGTACCGGCATGCAGACCGCAATCCTGGCCCATGACCTGTTGCTGGCAGACAGTACTGCGGTGGTGGTGGCTGGCGGTATGGAGAGCATGTCCAATGCGCCCTATCTGCTGGACCGCGCGCGCAGCGGTTATCGCATGGGGCACGGCAAGGTGCTTGATCACATGTTTCTCGACGGCCTTGAGGATGCCTATGAGCCAGGCCGGCTGATGGGCACCTTCGCCGAGGACTGCGCCGGGCTCAACGGTTTCAGTCGCGAGGCACAGGATGCGTTTGCCCTGGCCTCACTGGCTCGCGCGCAACAGGCCATTGCCGGAGGCCATTTCGACGCCGAGATCGTGCCAGTGCAAGTCACCGTGGGCAAAGAGTCGAGGCAAATCACTCACGATGAGCAGCCACCCAAGGCGCGTCCGGACAAGATTCCCACGCTCAAACCCGCTTTTCGCGAGGGCGGCACGGTCACCGCGGCCAACTCCAGTTCTATCTCCGATGGCGCAGCAGCGCTGCTGTTGATGCGTCAGTCCGAGGCTCAGCGGCGTGGCCTGAAGCCTCTGGCGGTGTTACATGCGCATGCGGCGTTCGCCGATCGGCCAAGTCTGTTTCCAACGGCGCCGATAGGCGCCATTCAGCGCCTTTTGGGCAAGACAGGCTGGACTCTGGACGACGTCGATCTGTTCGAGATCAATGAGGCATTTGCCGTCGTGCCGCTGGTGGCGATGCACGAGCTGGGGCTTGAACACGAGAAGGTCAACGTCAATGGCGGGGCATGCGCGCTCGGCCATCCGATCGGTGCCTCGGGTGCGCGAATCATCGTCACGCTGCTGGCGGCCTTGCAGCATCGACAGCTCAAGCGTGGCATTGCGGCGATCTGCATCGGAGGCGGTGAAGCTACCGCAATAGCTGTCGAGATTTTGAATTAACCATTATTAATCAATGGCTTGATCTAATAATTGAATGTTGATTATATAAAAAGCTGCTTATTGCATAATTAAACAAAAAGGATATTTATCAATGCTTTACGAGACAATTCTCATAGAGGTTATAGATGGTGTAGGTCTGATCAAGCTGAACCGGCCCAAGGCGTTGAACGCCTTGAATGCGCGCCTGATCAACGAACTGAACCATGCTCTCGACCAGTTTGAGGCGGACGGTGCGATCGGCTGCATCGTACTGACCGGTTCGGAAAAAGCCTTTGCCGCCGGTGCGGACATCAAGGAAATGGTCGACCTGTCCTACCCACAGATCTACCTCGATGACCTGTTTCGTGAAAGCGACCGGGTCGCCGCCCGACGCAAACCCCTGGTGGCTGCGGTAGCCGGTTTTGCCTTGGGTGGCGGCTGTGAACTGGCATTGATGTGCGATTTCATTCTGGCCGCTGAAAACGCCAGGTTTGGACAGCCCGAGATCAATCTCGGCGTGTTGCCGGGCATGGGCGGTACGCAGCGTCTGACCCGCGCGGTGGGCAAGGCCAAGGCCATGGAAATGTGCCTGACCGGCCGGTTGATCGATGCTCACGAGGCCGAGCGCGCCGGTCTGGTGGCCCGCGTGCTGCCGCTCGATCAGTTGCTGCCGGAAGCGCTGGCAGTGGCAGCGGTGATCGCCAGTAAATCCCTGCCAGTGGCGATGATGGTCAAGGAGAGCGTCAACCGCGCATTCGAGGTCAGCCTGGCCGAAGGCATCCGCTTCGAACGCCGGGTGTTTCACGCCGCGTTCGCCAGCCAGGATCAGAAGGAGGGCATGCGCGCCTTTATCGACAAGCGCCAGCCCGATTTCAAGGACTGCTGATCTTTATGGCCCACGATCAGGATACGTTGCGCGTCAACGTGCAGCGCCGCGGCTTGCCCGCGCACCAGCAATCCGTCGTGGGCATTGACGTGCAAGTGCTCACCGCTCGCCACTCGAATACAGCCAGCCGGTTGTGCGGTTATCCCGTCCAGCTCATGGCCCGGTGACAGTACTGCACAAATCACAGGCCGTTCGGGATGATTGTCGAGAAAGCGGACCCGCACTCGTGTGCCCGGCGCTAGCCGATCAACCTCCGGGCAGGCGACCTCGGCCATCGGCCAGCGTTGTACGGGTTCGTCTTGCGGGCTTTGCACGTGCCAGTCGAAGCGGATTGAACGATATCCGGGTTGAACCGGCTGGGTGTCGTTGCGCTGCAATGTGGCGAAATGCTCACCGGTGGCCGCGGGTCTCGGGTGGTTGATCGACGGTCGAAACGGCGTCGCCCACGGAATGACCCTGAAGCTGTTGCAGTAACCGTTGCCTTGCAGCTGTTCAGCCTCGGGTGACGAACGTTGCGCTTCGACGAGGATGCGCAGGATTGCCAGTGCATCATGGGCGGCGGCACCCTTCAGCACCTGTAATTGCCTGCCCGCATGAGCGGTTTCGGTCACTAGCCATTGGTCGTTGAGCATGGGCTCCGGATGATCAAGCACCTGGATGACTTCACCACATTGCAAGGCGGTGTCTGTGCTTCGCCCTCTGACATCGCGCCGTTCGCAGCGCAGGCGCTCCAGCCTGCGACTGCCACGCTGCCGACTCAGGGCCTCCTGGGGGCTGATTGCTCCACGAAAGCCTGGCGGTTGAAAGGCATGATTGGCCGCTATGGTCAGAGGGTGCTCGGGTGCGCGCGCAGGTTGCGGGTGGTCGGTGGGTTGCCTTGAAACGGGCGGAAAACCCAGTCGTTCGGCAAGGTGCTCCAGCGTCTCTCGCGGCGCGCCTGACGTTTGCGGGTGCTTGAAGCGCACCGGCAATGGCTGCGCCGGAAAGCTCGCAGGGTCGTCCGAGAACACCAGCCGATGGCCGCTCCGGCGATGCTCAAAACGAAAATGCATGCCTTCTTCCTCGCACAGGCGCTGCAACAGGTGCAGATCGCTTTCGTCGTACTGGATATGCAACGGCCTGGCAGGATAAAGACCATTCACGTGTTCGAATCGGTATGCGTTCGCGCCGATACTGTGCGCTTCAAGCAACTGCACGATCAGTTGAGGAATCGCAAGGTCCTGATAGGTGCGGCGTTGTCGATGTTGCACCAGCCGGTGCAGATCAGGCACCAGAATCAGGTGGTAGAGACTCACGCGAGCCCCGCGGTGGAGCCGCGCCGCATGGTCTATACGGCCATGCCTGCCGCTGCCGGATTCGCCGAAGCTTAGAAACGCTTCACGATGCAATAGGCTGCGCACATCCAGCTGCGGGTCGCTGCCGATCATCCAGATGTCGAAGCGATACGTTTCATTGAGGGCTTCATGGCCGGCGAAGCTGATGATATGCAGATCCGGCTGGCAGTCGGTGATCGCCAACATGAAGGGCACTTGCAGGTCCTTGCGCATCGGCGGGGCTCTCTAGCTTCAAAAACGGGGCCGCGCAGGTTACGGAATACGGGCTTACAAAAGCATTGCTGCGAGGTTTTTCGGAAAAAGCCTACAAGCGTTGATGGAAAGACGATGATTGCGGTTGGACGAGTTGGCAGCCATCCTGGCGAGTTCATAAGGGCAATCTGCCTGTCGGGGGTTTCATCTGCCGTGATCGCGTATAAAATGCGCCGCGCCGGACAGGGTATTTGCCGGTGACCCTTTTTCAGCGCCTTGCCAGCGTCGCGTTCTGTCAGTTATGCAGGCGCAGACGGCGAGGTGCCTAGCGAATCAAGAGAGCAGACATGGGCGCACAGTGGAAGGTCAAGCATAAAGAAGCGGCAGCCAATGCCAAGGGACGTACGTTTGGCAAACTGTCCAAGGAGATCATGATCGCGGCTCGTGCTGGCGCAGACCCGGACATGAACTCGCGTCTGCGGCTGGTGGTCGAGCAGGCCAAGAAGGCTTCGATGCCGCGCGAGACCCTGGAGCGTGCCATCAAGAAAGGCGCAGGCCTGCTGGGTGAGAGCGTCAACTTCGAGCGTCTGACCTACGAAGGTTTTGCGCCACACCGCGTGCCGGTGATCGTCGAGTGCCTGACCGACAACATCAATCGGACGGTCTCGGAAATTCGCGTGCTGTTCCGCAAGGGCCAGTTGGGCGCTGCGGGTTCGGTTTCGTGGGACTTTTTGTATCAGGGCATGATCGAGGCTGTTCCTGCAGCAGCGGATGCCGACCCGGAGCTGGCGGCAATCGAGGCCGGCGCTCAGGATTTCGAGCCAGGTGAAGAGGGCGCGACGCTGTTCCTGACCGAATCCACTGACATGGACGCGGTCTGCAAGGCGCTTCCGGAATTCGGTTTCACCGTTCAGTCCGCGCAACTGGGCTACCGCCCGAAAAGCACCGTGGACGGCCTGACCGATGAGCAGATGGCCGAAGTCGAAGCGTTTCTCGAAGCCATCGACAACCATGATGACGTGCAGAACGTTTACGTGGGCCTGGCAGGCTGATCACTGCGCAATGGAGCGCTTTACGCGCTCCATGTTTTGATCTGTAGAAGAACCTCTGCCAGCGACGGTCGTTGCTGGCAATCAGGCTGCACGCAACTCGCCTGCAGCGCCTGTAGACCCGCCACGATGTTCTGATCCTGCGGTTCTGCCTCGCAACGCTCCAGCAATTCCCCCAGCAAGATACCGAATGCCCGCGTTTCGATGCGCTCCAGCGCCTCACCCAGCCCGGCTGAGGGGTGAAAGGACGCCGCGCCGAAGTCGCTCAGCAGGCAATTGCCATCCTCCTGCACAAGAATGTTGTGACCATAAAGGTCGCCATGCGTGATCCCGCGGGCGTGCAGGTGCGCGGTGACCGAAGCAATGCCTTCAGCGAGGCGCAGCAGCACCGGCAGGGAAAAGCGCGTGTCGTTGGCGTAGACATCGCGGCTACAGGATTCCAGGCTCGGCGGTCCGGCAAGATTGCCGAAATCGGGGGCTATCAGCGCCATGACCAGGCCGCGTTGCCGCTCGGGATGCCCGCTGATCTGTCCAAGCACCTCGATCAGCTGTGCGTGGCGGCCTGCGGCGATGCAGGCGGCCATTTCATTGAGCGGTGAGCCATCGCTGGTGACCGCGCCCTTGTACAGCTTGACCGCTGCCATGCGCTCAGCGCCGGCGTCGTGCCAGAGCGCCTGCTGGATGATTCCCGACGCACCTTCGCCCAGGCGTTGATGAAGGCTCAGGTGTTGCCAGGGGATTTCCCGGATCGGCGTGGTGGGACGTTCCGCGCACAGCGGGTTGTCGGCGAAGGCGAGCCATGCCAGCGCAGGCAGGCTCAGCAGCCAGTCCGGCAACTCGGTCAGACGATTGGCCGCAATGCGGATCAGCTCCAGCTTGTGACACTGCGCGAGGGTCGCGGGCAGGGTGCGCAAGCGGTTGCCGGCGAGCATCAGCTTTTGCAGGTCCGGGCGGCGGCCCAGTTCGTCGGGCAGCGACTCGATGCGGTTGTCGGTGAGGATCAGCCAGCGCAGGCGCGGCGGCAGTGCCGCGGCGCTGACCTGCTCTATGCGACTGGCCTTGAGGCCGACAATCTGCAACTGCTGGCATTGGCCAATGCTTTCCGGTAGGTGCGTAAAGGCGTTGTCTGATACGAACAGGACGCGCAGGCGGGTCAGGCGACACAGGTCGTCGGGCAGCGAGGTCAGCCTGTTGCCGCTGAGATTCAAGACTTCCAGCGTGTCGGCCAGGTCGAAGATTTCGACCGGGAATTCGCTCAGGCCACAGGAGAGGTCAAGACGTTTGATGCCTGCCAGCTTGCCGGCGCGTAGATCTGCGAGGGTGTGCATGAATAGGTTCGGTCATTGGTGTCGGACGAGGCGCGCATGATAACGGGAGTTGCCGCCTCTGACTCCCTGCAAAGCGGCTCAGCTCAGGCAGCGGTCGACCCATTGACGCACGCGTTCTGGCGTCGGCGCCGATTCGGCATACAGAATCCGGTAAATCATGGGCGCAATGACGGCATCGATCATGTCGTCGGCACTGGGGGAAGCCTCGCCGCGAGCCATGGCGCGATCGATCATGACCTGCAGCTGCTCGCGAACCATCGCTGTACACTTGCCCACACAGCCAGACGTGCTGGCGGCCACATCGCGCATCAATGCCCGGCCAGGTGCCGAGGACATTTCGTCCAGATACATTTCACTCCAGGTCAGCAGGTCCTGATGCAGACTGCCTTGATCGATCGGCACGTCAGGGCGCAGGCGCTCCAGGGCAGCGTCCGCCAGCAACGTGGTCAGATCACCCCAGCGGCGATAAATGGTCGACGGCGTAACGCCTGCACGGGTCGCGATCATCGGCACGCTGAGTGCTGAGCGATCGTACTCCTGCAACAAGTCGCGGACCGCGCGGTGGATGGATTCCTGCACCCGGGCACTGCGGCCTCCGGTGCGAATTGCTTCTTTAATAGCCATACGGCGGACCTTAACACAAAGTATTTGCTTTAAGCGCTACCACGTCGCACACTCCGCAAAAGCTAATTTATGGCTTTAACAGGTTGCATTGGCGGAGAGCGTATCCATGTCCCTTTCTTCAAACGATTCGACGTCGCCAGACGTGAAGTCTGACGGTCGGGCACCAAACCATCTCGGGTTTCTGGCGTTTACCACGTTATGCTTTTTTGCCGCGTCCAGCACGCCCACGCCGCTCTATCACCTGTACCAGGAGGCATGGGGATTCTCGGCGGGCGTGCTTACCCTGATTTTTGCAGTGTATGCATTCAGCCTGCTGGCCGCCTTGCTGATGGGTGGGTCGCTGTCGGACTATCTGGGGCGGCGCCCGGTGATTTTCGGCGCGTTGCTGCTGCAAAGCGTCTCGATGCTGCTGTTCATTCTGGCCAGTGATGTCAGCTGGCTGGTGGCCGCGCGTCTGCTGCAGGGTTTTGCGACGGGGCTGGCTGCCAGCGCACTGGGCGCAGCCTTGCTGGACAATGATTCGGTCAAAGGGCCGTTGATCAACAGTATTTCGCCGATGCTCGGCATGGCCGTTGGCGCTCTGGGCACGGCACTGCTGGCGCAGTTCGCGCCGATGCCGTTTATGCTGGGTTACTGCTTGTTGCTGGCCGCATTCCTGAGTCAGGCCCTGTACCTGGGACGCGTCGAGGAAACCGTCAGTCGCCAGCCCGGTGTCTGGCAATCCCTCAAGCCCTCATTGCATGTACCGCAGCAGGCACGGCGCATGCTGTGGCTGGTTCTGCCGGTGGACATCGCCGCATGGGCACTGGGTGGTTTCTTTTTGTCGTTGAGCCCGTCCTTGCTGGTGGCGGCGACCGGTTCCACCTCACCGCTCAATGGCGGCCTGGCGGTTGCGGCGCTGACCCTCAGCGGCGCGGCGGCGATTCTGACGCTGCGTCAGCGCGAGCCGGTGCTCGGCTTGTGGGTAGGTGCGAGCTTTTTGCCACTGGGTGTCGCGGTGATACTGCTTTCGATCAACCTCGGTTTGCTGTGGCTGTTTTTCGTCGGCGCAGTGGTCGCAGGTATTGGTTTCGGATCGAGCTTTCTGGGCGCACTGCGCATGCTCATGCCCCTGGCGCATGCCCACGAGCGGGGCGGGCTGATGTCGGCTTTTCTGGTGCTCAGCTACCTGGCCTTCTGCATACCGGCACTGGTCGCCGGATTCTTCGCCCACTCGGCGGGCCTGGTGATGACCAGTAATGTCTACGGGGCAGTGGTGATCACGCTGGCGCTGATCGCGCTAGCCAGTCTGATCGTACGACGGGTCGCCAGCGCAAACAAAAATGCCCACGCGTAGGTGGGCATTTCGGTTTGCCTGAAGGTAGCAGCGCTCTTAGCGAAGCTCTTTTACCATCTCGGACAGCACGGTCAGTATTTCCCCGGCCAGTTGCGCAGAGCGCTTGCCTGACCAGCCGGTGACCGGGTCTGGCGCGTTGTCGTGATCCTTGAATGGCATTTCCAGGGTCAGTGACAGGCACTTGTAGCGTTCGCCCACGGCATTGGCGGCCAGGTTCATGTTGGCCTGACCGGGTGCGCCGCGTGGGTAGCCATGAACCGTCTGAAAGTTGTCGCTGACCTCGCACAGGCGGCTGCGAAAGCGCTCTTCAAGCTGGCGTTGTTGCGCGGTATACCCCGGATTACCTTCGCAGGCGGCGGTGAATACGTAAGGGATTTTCTCGTCACCGTGCACGTCGAGGAACATGTCCACGCCGTATTTTTCCATCTGCTGCCTGATGAAGGACACTTCCGGGCTTAGCGCTTCGGTACTGTCCTGCCAAGCGCGGTTAAGGTCCTTGCCGCTGGCGTTGGTGCGCAAGTGGCCATGAAAGGCTCCGTCCGGGTTGACGTTGGGCACCAGATACACATCCGCTTGCGCCAGCAATTGCTGCAGTGGGGCGTCATCCTTTTGCTGGAGGCGTTCGATCACGCCCTCCATGAACCATTCGGCCATGTGTTCGCCAGGGTGCTGCTGGGCAATCATCCAGATCTTGCGTTTGCCTTCGGCACCGTCACCTTTGCGCAGCAACTGAATATCCCGACCCTCGACGCTTTTGCCGACAGCCAGCAACTGTGCACCGGCTTTTTCCTGAGCCTGTTCGATCAGCCAGTCATGGCGTTCACGGCTGTAGGGTTCGAAGTACGCAAACCAGACCTGCGGCTGCTCTGCGGCCAGGCTGAAATTCAGCGCCTTGCCGTCGAAATCCGACGCTACCCGAAACCAGTTCTGATGGTCGTAAGACGCTACAGCGTTGTAGCCGGTCCAGGCATTGTTGAAGGTGGATTCGCTGGCATTGGTGAGGCTGAAGCCATAGGTCTGGCCGACGTTCAGGCCGTCTGCCTGGAAATGAAACCACTGGAAATGCGCACTTTGCGTGTCGGGCCGAATCGCCAGCCTGATATGCGCCGGGTCGCTTGCGTCGAGAACCAGAATGTTGCCGCTGTCGAAATCTGAACCGATAGTGAGAGTCAAGATAGATGCCTGCTGCGTAGATGCCTTTTCAAGCGGCTACTGTACACCGATCAACATCGCGCCCTGCGACGTAAACTTCACTGCAACGGTCATCTGCGCGTCAGGACATAGCCTCGGCGGTGACCATCAGGCTGCAGATGAAGGCGGTCAGCAGGCACCAGACCAGATACACGCGGCGCTTGCGTCGATGCCAGCCGGATGCGCCGAGCAACGAGGCGGGTGCCTGCAACTGACGCCACAAACGCTCGCTGTTCTGGAAGGCCGAAAGGTGCGCGGCATCGGCGTCCAGCCAGTGGCGAAATTCGATGCGTTCGCTGGCGGTTGCCGCAGGGCTCTGCAAGTGCACATACCAGCGGCTGGCGCGATCCTGAAGGGTGGCCTGAATGGCAGCGCTGGTGGTGTCTGCCGCGCCTGGCACATAGGCCTTGCCCAGCGCGCGAAGCATCGCGCGCTCTACCCGCGCGATGTCGACGTTCATGAAGGCTGCAATGTCGGCATAGGCCATGCCGTCGAGTCGGCTGAGCAGGAATATCTGCCGGGTCCGGCGCGAGAGCTTGCCCAGTCGGTGGCCGAGTTCGATCGCCTGCAGCGTGGGTTGCGGCTCGGGCAGGCGGGCGGGGAGGTGCAGTAGAGACGAGAGCTGATTACTCATGATGTATCGCTCGCTGATCGTCCATGGGAGTCTTCCTTGCGGTGTCGGGTAGCGTCCGTGACAAGCGTAGACTAGTGAATACGAGAATCATTCTCAAGTGAAAAGTCCCAGCATTTACGTTTTATCTGCCGCATCCAGGCGTTTTTGCCCTAAAAGCATGGCCTTGATCGAGGCGCTTTTGCTATGATCCGCGTCATTGCAACACACCGCGCAACACCCAGACTTCATTAGCCTGAAGCAGCGAAACCATAAAGAAAGAACCAAAAAAAAGACCCGGCAAAAAGCCGGGTCAAAAACCGTGATTAGCCTGATGAGGAGATAATCAGGAAGCCGACCTAAGACTTCCGGGTTATCCAGCGAGTCTCGCGACCCGCTGATGCAATAATAATCATTATCATTTGCAAGTCAAATGTTTTTATTGCCCTCATTGATACCGATAATCCGCCAGCGCCCGCTCGGCGGATTTTCTTTTCTCGATTTTCCCCGATTCTATTCCTAGTCCAGCGGCAGCTCCGTGGTGCGCTTCACCGTGCTCATGGCGATGTTCGAATGGGCCTCGTGGACGTGGGGCAATTGCAGCAAATGATCGCGCAGAAAGCGTTCGTAGCTGGCGATGTCCTGAGCCACCACCTTGAGCATGAAATCCATCCCGCCGGCCATGGTGTAGCACTCCAGCACCTCCGGGTGGCCGATGATTGCCTCCTCGAACTCGGCCAGATAGCGGCGGCCATGGCCTGACAGCTTGACCTCGACGAACACGGTCATACTCAGTCCCAGCTTCTGGGTACTGAGCAGGGCGACCGTGCGCTCGATCACCCCGTCTTCCTGAAGCCGGTGAATGCGCCTCCAGCACGGCGATTGCGACAGCTCGACCCGTTCGGCGATTTCCGCGGCCGACAGGCTGGCGTCATGTTGCAGCAGACGAAGAATCTTGCGATCGATGGGGCTCAATTTTGGCTGCATGAATTGACCTTGTTTTTTGTTCTGGCCGAAAAAAGCATGCTGAATATCAGCAGATTTGCGCGCATTTAGAAAGAAAAAGCCTCTTTGCTGCTGGCAGTCTAGTTGCAAGGCTGCCGGGCAGGACCGTCCCGGCTTACAAGACCTGACCCTATAAGAACAAGAGAGGTATTCGCATGTCCCTGGCTGATATTCGTCTGGATGATAAATACCGGCTTGCCACCGGCAATCTGTACCTGACCGGCACACAGGCCCTGACCCGCCTGCCGATGCTGCAAAAGCAGCGCGATGAGGCACAGGGCCTGAACACTGCCGGGTTTATCTCTGGCTACCGCGGTTCGCCGCTGGGTAATCTGGACAAAAGCCTTTGGGACGCCAAGGACTACCTGCAACAAAACGCCATCCATTTTCAGCCGGGCATCAACGAAGAACTGGCCGCCACGGCGGTCTGGGGCAGTCAACAGGTCAACCTGTTCCCGCATGGCAAGTACGATGGGGTGTTCGCCCTCTGGTACGGCAAGGGGCCGGGTGTGGACCGCTGCGGTGATGTCTTCAAGCACGGCAACTCGGCCGGTGTTGCGGCCAACGGCGGTGTGCTGATCCTGGCGGGCGACGACCACGGCTGCAAATCATCGACCATCGCTCACCAGAGTGAGCATGCGTTCATCGCATCGATGATCCCCGTGCTCAACCCCAGTAATGTTCAGGAGATTCTCGACTACGGCATCATTGGCTGGGAGCTGTCGCGCTACAGCGGTTGCTGGGTGGCGATGAAGACCATTGCCGAGAACGTCGACTCTTCTGCGGTGGTCGAGGTCGATCCTTTGCGGATCAAAACCCGTATCCCTGACGACTTCGATATACCCGAAGGCGGTTTGCATATCC
This sequence comes from Pseudomonas syringae KCTC 12500, assembly GCF_000507185.2. Taxonomy (NCBI): domain Bacteria; kingdom Pseudomonadati; phylum Pseudomonadota; class Gammaproteobacteria; order Pseudomonadales; family Pseudomonadaceae; genus Pseudomonas; species Pseudomonas syringae. Next base: position 10,284 of record NZ_AYTM02000001.1, on the reverse strand, counting down.
GCTGGCCGGACCCGCCGTTGGCCCAGGAGGCGCGACTCAACACCTACAAGATCTACGCGGCCAGGCCTTCGCCCGTGCCAACCAGCTCAACAAGGTGGTGATCGATTCTGCGCAACCGCGGCTGGGCATCATCACCACCGGCAAGTCCTACCTGGACGTGCGTCAGGCCCTCGAAGAGCTGGGTATTGATCAGGAGCTGTGCGAGAAGGTCGGGATTCGCGTGCTCAAGGTCGGCATGAGTTGGCCGCTGGAGCCGGTGTCGGTGCACGACTTTGCCGAAGGGCTGGACGAGATTCTGGTGGTCGAGGAAAAACGCAGTGTCATTGAAGACCAGTTGACCGGTCAGCTTTACAACTGGCCTGTTGAGCGCCGGCAGTGGTGGTCGGCGAGTTCGATGAGCAGGGCCGCTCACTGCTGCCGAACCTCAGCGAGCTGACCCCGGCAATGATTGCCAGGGTGATCGCCAAACGCCTTGCGCCGTTCTACAGCAGCCCGCAGATCGAAGCGCGCCTGCAGTTTCTCAGCGACAAGGAGCAAGCGCTGCAGGCGCCGCTGTTCACCACCCAGCGCACCCCGCATTTCTGCTCCGGCTGCCCGCATAACACTTCGACAAAGGTGCCGGAGGGCAGTCGCGCCTGGCCGGGATCGGCTGCCATTACATGACCATCTGGATGGACCGCGAAACCGATACCTTCACCCAGATGGGCGGCGAGGGCGTGACCTGGATCGGTCAGGCACCGTTCACCGAAACCCGCACGTTTTCCAGAACCTGGGCGACGGCACCTATTTTCACTCGGGGCACCTGGCGCTGCGTGCGGCAGTGGCGTCCAAGGTCAACATTACTTACAAGATTCTCTACAACGATGCGGTGGCCATGACGGGTGGCCAGCCGATCGACGGCGTGCTGCGCGTCGATCAACTGAGTCGTCAGGTATTCAACGAAGGCGTGCACCGCATCGCGCTGGTTTCCGACGAGCCGGACAAGTACCCGAATCGTGAAGACTTCGCACCGATTACCACCTTTCATCATCGGCGCGATCTGGACAGCGTGCAGCGCGAGTTACGCGAGTTCAAAGGCGTGTCGGTCATCATCTACGACCAGACCTGCGCCACTGAAAAGCGCCGCCGTCGCAAGCGCGGCACCATGCCTGACCTGGAAAAGCGCGCGTTGATCAACCCGGCGGTGTGCGAGGGTTGCGGCGATTGCGGGGTCAAATCCGGGTGCCTGTCTGTACTGCCCAAGGAAACGGCGCAGGGGCGCAAGCGCGAAATCGATCAAAGCGCGTGCAACAAGGATTTCAGCTGCGTCGAGGGTTTCTGCCCGAGCTTCGTCACCGTGCATGGCGGCAAACTGCGCAAGCCTGCGTTGCCCAAGCAGGTCGAAGCATTCGCGCGTCTGCCGGAACCGGCACTGCCGTCGCTCGACAGGCCGTTCAATATTCTCCTGCCGGGTGTCGGCGGCACTGGGGTGACCACCGTCGGCGCGATGCTGGGCTATGCCGCGAATCTGGAGGGCAAGGGCTGCAGCGTGCTCGATCAGGCCGGTCTGGCACAGAAATTCGGTCCGGTGGTCAGCCATATCCGCATTGCCGCGCGCCAGGAGGATCTGTTTGCCGTGCGTATCGCCGCCGGTGAAGCGCACCTGCTGCTCGGCTGTGACTTGCTGGTGGCTGCCGGCCCGGACGCGATCGCCAAGCTCGATAGCAAGATTTCCCATGCGGTGGTCAACAGCCAGCAAACACCGACCGCCGAGTTCACGCGCAATCCGGATGCCGTGTTTCCGGCCGAAGCCATGAAGCAGACCATCATTGAGGCGGTCGGCGCGGCGAAGACCCACTTTGTCGAAGCCACATCACTGGCTACTCGACTGATGGGCGACAGCATCGCCAGCAACCTGTTCATGCTCGGCTATGCGTTTCAGCTGGGCCTGATTCCATTGACCTCGGCGGCCATCGAGAAGGCCATCGAACTCAACGGCGTAGCGGTCAATCTGAATCAGCAGGCGTTTCTCTGGGGGCGTCGTACTGCGCATGATCCTGCCGCTGTGGAGGCCTTCGTCAACCCGCAAAACAAGGTCAGCGAGCCGCAGCCAATGATCTTGATCAACGCATCCAGAGCAATGTCGATACCTTCGAAGCAGTATCAGAGCGCCGCCTACGCCAAGCGCTATCTGGCATTGGTGCAACGCGTACGCGACAGCGAATCGCGCGCGTTCCCTGGCCAGCAGCCGACGCTGACCGAGGCCGTGGCATTCAATTACTTCAAATTGCTGGCCTATAAAGACGAATACGAAGTGGCCGCGGCTGTACAGCAACGGCGAGTTTACCCGCCAGTTGCAAGCGCAGTTCGAGGGTGACTATCGACTGGAGTTTCACTTGGCACCGTCGTGGCTGGCCAAGCGCGATCCGCACAATGGCCTGCCGCGCAAACGTAGTTTTGGCCCGTGGATGCTGCGCGCGTTCGACGTGCTGGCGACGTTCAAATTCCTCCGTGGCACGGCGCTCGATCCGTTCGGTCGCAGTCTCGAACGTCAGCAGGAGAGGGCGCTGATTGACGCTATGTCAGCGATATCGAACTGATCCTGCAACACCTTCAGGCGCAGAATCGCCACACCGCCTTGAGTCTGGCACGCCTGCCGGAACGCATTCGCGGCTATGGCTACATCAAGGAAAGCGCCATGAAAGCGGCTGCCGTGCAGGCCGATATTCTGCGCAAGAGCCTGGAAAGCGGCGAAGTGGCCGCGCCGAAGCTGTATGAGGCGGCTGCCTGAGGAGGGCAATACCGATCAGCGTGCCAGCCCAGCGTTGGCACGCTTTTCATCACGCCATGCGTCGCCGCTCATTACTGCGATCACCATGGCGGTACTGACTACACCGGCCTGAACAGGTGGCTATGCCCGGCGCGGTAAAGCGAGGACTCGCTGAAGGTGTCATCGGCAAGTACACGTCCGACCAGAATCAGCGCCGTACGGCGAAAGCCCTTGGCCTGTACCTTTTCCTGAATATCTGCCAGCGTGCCAAACGGCCCAGTCCTGATCCGGCCAGCTGGCGCGATGCACCACGGCAATCGGGCAGTCGGCACCGTAATGTGGCATGAGCTCCTCGACGATCCGCTGCAGGTTGTTCACCCCCAGTGAATCGCCATGGTTGCCCGATGGCTGGCCAGACTGGCCAGTTCCCTCGGCCGCTGGCATTGAGGTCTTGTCGGCATAGCGGGTCAGAATCACGCTCTGCGAAACGTCCGGCAGGGTCAGCTCGACGCCCAGCAACGCGGCGCAGGCAGCGGTCGCGGTCACCCCCGGAATGATTTCGAACGGAATGCCCAATTCGCGCAGATGGCGGATCTGCTCGCCGATAGCGCCATACAGGCTCGGGTCTCCGGAATGCACAGCGCGCCACATCCTGGCCCTGTGCGTGCGCGCGCGTGATCAGCTCGATGATCTGCTCCAGATGCAGTTCGGCGCTGTTGGTCACCTGCACGGCCTGATGACCTTCCAGCACGGCGAGGGCACCAGCGAGCCTGCGTAGATAATGACCGGGCAGCTGCGAATCAGGCGTTGGCCCTTGACGGTGATCAGCTCCGGATCGCCAGGGCCTGCGCCGATAAAATAGACAGTCAATGAATTCTCCGGGGTGAGTGAGCGCGGGGAGATTATCCGCTGTGCGCAGGGCTGATTGCCAAGGCAAATGTGGCCTGCGCGCTTTTCTGCCGTTCGATCAGCAGGGTGGCCGTACCGTCGCCCAGTTGCGCCGCCAGTGCCAGGGCCGAGCCCTCGGCGACGCCATGACAGCCCGTGTTCTGGAACACCTGCGCAGAACGGTGCGTGAGGTGCTGTTCCCACGCCACCAGTTGCGCGGCGTTGAAGCACACCAGTGGCACAGCCAGTTGCCCGGCCAGCTCAAGCAGGCCGGGCTCGGTTTCTTTCAGGTCGATGGACGCCAGCGCGGTCACCCGGCCAATGTCCAGCTCAAGTGCCTGCAGGCTCTGCTCGAGCAGATCGCGCAACAGCGCAGCCGAGCAGCCGCGCCGACAGCCCAGCCCGGCAACCAGAGGTGCGCCGGGTTGAAGGGTCGCTGGATCAGGCCTGATGCAGGTCGACATTGGCGGTGTGCACGTCGTTTCTGCGGAACAGCCAGGCACTGATCAACCCCAGCGCGACCCAGAACAGCGCGTTGGTCAGCAGCGAGGCAATCATGAACTGCGATTCCAGAGCTTCGGGAGCCAGGCTTTCATGGACCAGCGGCTGTGGCGCGCCAAGCACATGCGGGACCAGCAGAATCGCCACACCCAGCGCTTTGAGCAGCCAGTTCTGACCGAACACCAGCAAGGCCAGCCCGGCGGCAGTCGACGCGGCAGCGCCGAGCCACCACAGTTGCCGCTGACTCAGCTCGGCGGCGGCTGTGCCTGGCAGTTCGGGTGGCAGCCCAAGGGTCGGGGCCAGCACGAACACGGCAAAACCGGCCAGCCCCCACCATGCGCCTTGCACGGTGCGCCCCGGCGCCCGCAGGGTGTAAAGCCCGGCAAGCATCAGGGCGAAGCCCACCGCGACCACCAGGTTACCGCCAGTGGTGGACAGCACACGCTGCCAGCCGTTTTCGGGCTCCCAGGCCGCTTCGTCATGGGCATGGCTGTGTTCGGCCATCGCGCCCTCCGCGTGCTGATGCAGTTGCTCGGCAGGTGCGTTTTCGTAGGTCTCGGCCTGCTGGATCAGCGGCACCACCCACAGGCTTTGCAGCAGCGTCAGCAACAGGGCGGCGAGCAGGCCGGTGAAACCTGCGGTGTAGGCGATTCGCTTGAACATTGTGAGGCCCTCAATGGCAAGGAAAGGCAGCGCTGTGACGGGTATCGTGTGCCGCGTTGTGCACGGCCGCGATGTGCGAGAAACCGGCGAAATACACCAGGCAGGCGCCGAGAAGCGCAGCGCTGATGGCGGCTGTCAGGCGTTGAGTGCGTGTGGAGCTGGGCGCGGCGGCGTGGCTGCTGATGGTCGACATGGCGTTCCCTCTTGTTGGTAATCGGCAAGTGGGCCACGCGCAAAAGAACCTGCCGGCAGACGCCGGAGGTTTCAACTGCGCCCGCCCACCGCGGGTTTGTCATTGCAAGCATATCGGGCCGGTCTCCGGGCTCGCGAGGGACCAGGACGTCAGTGCGTCAAAGCCTGCAAGGTCACCTTCCCATGCCAGCGGCACAGTGGATCAGACCTACTCTCGCTTACCGTTGCGGGGGCAGCACCGGACTTGCTCGACAACGCGAGCGCACCGGTTTCCCGTTTCACCCCGTGAGGGGCACCCGAAACAAGGCGCACAGGAGACCATGGGCGGCGGGGCAGCGTCAATCTGAACGATTGACCTGTCTGCAGTCACTGCGTAGCCTTGCCGGTTCCAAGCTGTGTAAAAACTACTGCGCTTGGCAATACTGCGTTAAAAACAGGCGAAAAATGCTCATTTAGAACACCTAGAGTCGGTCGCGACCCCGGCCGTTTTCGCCTGTTTTTGCCTTGTCTTGCCTTCGCTCGTGACGTTTTTACACACCCTGGTTCGAGGTTCTCCCCGGGTAAAACATCACCCAGTGGAGCTAAGACGGGAATGCGGTACATGCCGCAGCTGCCCCCGCAACTGTAAACGGTCATGTTCATTGCACAGCCACTGCTGCGGCGGGAAGGCGCGATGAATGCGTGTCGGCACATTATTCATTGTCTGCCGCACGCCGCCGTGAGCCAGGAGACCTGCCTCGAACGGGCCACACGTGCTGCGGTCCTGGAGAATTCTCACTACAACCGGGCGGGGTGATCCGGTGGCGATCCGATCTGCGTGTCCTGCATGCGGCTCTCGTCCTGTTTGCCCGCCGCATTGCCAAAGGGCACCTGATGAAAACACTGGCCAAGCTTCCCGTCACCATCGTCACCGGCTTCCTCGGCTCGGGCAAGACCACCCTGTTGCGGCACATGCTCGACAACGCCGAAGGGCGGCGCATTGCGGTCATCGTCAATGAGTTCGGCGAGCTAGGCATCGACGGAGAAATCCTCAAGCAGTGCACGATCGGCTGCACCGAAGAAGAAGCCAACGGCCGAGTGTACGAACTGGCCAATGGCTGCCTGTGCTGCACCGTGCAGGAAGAGTTCTTCCCGGTCATGCGCGAACTGGTCGCGCGCCGTGGTGACCTCGACCATATCCTGATCGAAACCTCGGGTCTGGCGCTGCCCAAGCCGCTGGTCCAGGCTTTTCAATGGCCGGAAATCCGCAACGCCTGCACGGTCGATGCGGTGATCACGGTGGTCGACAGCCCGGCGGTACTGGCCGGTACTTTCGCTGCCTTCCCGGATCAAGTCGATGCGCAGCGCAAACTCGATCCCAACCTGGATCATGAGTCGCCCCTGCACGAACTGTTTGCCGATCAGCTGGCCAGCGCCGATCTGGTGATCCTCAACAAGGCCGACATGATCGACGCCGAAGGTCTGGCGACAGTGCGTGCCGAAGTTGCCGAGGAGCTGCCGCCTGCGGTCAAGGTGATCGAAGCCAGCAGTGGTCGCCTGCCGATCAGCGTGCTGCTGGGTGTCGGTGCCGAGTCCGAACTGCATATCGATGCTCGCAAGACCCACCATGATCACCACGACGATGACGATCATGATGACCACGATCACGACGCGTTCGATTCGATTTCCCTGAAGCTGCCGCAAGCCGATGAGAAAGTCCTGCTCGATGCACTGAATCAACTGGTGGTGCAGCACGGCATTCTGCGTGTGAAGGGCTTCGCGGCCATTCCCGGCAAGCCGATGCGCCTGCTGATTCAAGGTGTCGGGACTCGTTTCGACAAGCACTTCGACCGCGCCTGGCGTGCCGATGAAGAGCGTGCCACGCACCTGGTGCTGATTGGTCAGGAGCTGGATGCCGCAGCCCTGCAAGCGCAACTCAATGCTGCGATTGTCGGCTGACCCATGCATTTACTGAGAACCCAGCCCGGCGGTTTCGTACCTGACGACAATATTGCCGATCTGGGCCAGACCCCGGCCGAGCTGGTGATTCTCTGCAGCGGCGACTCCAGCCTGGCGCTGCTGGCCGAAGCCGCCCGGCAGCTCCCCGACGACTACCCCAGCCTGCGTCTGGCCAACCCGATGCAGGTCCAGAATCACGCCTCTGTCGACCTGTACGTCGATGAAGTGCTGCGTCACGCAAAGGTCATTCTGATTTCTCTGCACGGCGGTATTGGCTACTGGCGCTACGGCGTCGAGCGGCTGATGGAGCTCGCGGCACGCGGCGTTCAGGTCATTCTGGTGCCCGGTGATGACCGTCCTGATCCGGAACTGAGTGATCTGAGCACCGTGCCTGCCGTGGAACGCGACCGACTCTGGCAGTTTCTGCGTCAGGGTGGCCTGCAGAACGCGCTGCAGTTGTACAACTGCATGGCCAGTCGCTGGCTGGACCGCGATTATTCCTGGGTCGAGCCCGCGCCGTTGCCGCGCACAGCCATCTACCATCCTCGCCTGGCAAGCGCGCAGCTTGCCGATTGGCAGGCAGACTGGCTTGCCGAGCAGCCAGTGGTGGCGCTGCTGTTCTATCGCTCGCACCTGCAGGCCGCCAATACCGGTTTCATCGACGAGTTCTGTGTGCGCTTGCAGGCGCAAGGCATCAACCCGCTGCCCATTGCTGTGGCCAGCCTCAAGGAACCCGGCTGTTTCACTCAGGTGGAGGACTGGCTGGATGAGGCTGAAACCGAGCTGATCCTCAATACCACCGGTTTTGCTCAGTCGAGTCCGGAAGCGCCGCATCTGCGTCCGTTCCGGCGCAACGTACCGGTCATTCAGGCCATCTGCGCGCAGGACAACGAGCCTGCCTGGCAGGCCAGCGAACAGGGCCTTGGCGCTCGTGATCTGGCGATGCACATTGCCTTGCCGGAGCTGGATGGACGCATTATCAGCCGGCCGATCAGCTTCAAGGACCTGGCCTGGCGCAGTGAGCGCAGCCAGTCGGACGTGGTCTGCTACCGTGCCCAGCCGGACCGGATGGATTTCGTCGCGGAACTGGCGCGGCGCTGGATCGAACTTGCGCGCCTGCCCAATGGCGAAAAGCGCGTGGCGCTGATTCTCGCCAACTACCCGACTCGCGACGGAAGGATCGGCAATGGTGTGGGGCTCGATACCCCTGCTGCGGCGCTGAATATTCTGCGCGCCATGCAGGCCGAGGGCTATCCGCTGGCACCGTTGCCGGACACTGGCACCGAACTGATCCAGCAACTGCTGGGCGGCGTGACCAATGATCTGGACAGTATCGACCAGCGCCCGTGTCACCAGAGCATGGCGCTGGAGGAATACCTGGCGGCGTTCAACGAACTGCCGCAGGAAAATCGCGATGCGGTGAATGCCCGTTGGGGCACGCCGGACACCGACCCGATGTTTCGCAGCGGCCGGATGATGATCGCCGGACTGCGCTTTGGCCTCACGTTCATCGGCATTCAACCGGCACGGGGTTATCAGGTCGACCCGAGCGCGGTGTATCACGACCCGGATCTGGTTCCACCCCATGGCTACCTGGCGTTCTACTTCTGGCTGCGCAAGGCCTACGGCGCGCATGCGGTGGTGCATGTCGGCAAGCACGGCAACCTCGAGTGGCTGCCGGGCAAGGGCGTGGGGTTGTCGCGAACCTGCTGGCCGGACGCGGTGCTGGGCGCTATGCCGAACATCTATCCGTTCATCGTCAACGACCCGGGCGAGGGCGCACAGGCCAAACGGCGCACTCAGGCGGTCATCATCGATCACTTGATGCCGCCGCTGACCCGCGCGGAGACCTACGGCCCGTTGCGTAATCTGGAACTGCTCGCCGACGAATTCTATGAAGCGCAAATGCTCGATCCGCGCCGCGCGCGCGAGCTGCAGCGTGACATTCTCGAACTGGTCCGTGAAACCCATATCGACCGCGAACTGGCGCTGGGCGAGAACCTCGACAGCGATGCCGACGCGGCGCTCTGGCTGCCACGTCTGGACACTTACCTGTGTGATCTGAAGGAATCGCAGATTCGCGATGGCCTGCATATTTTCGGTCAGTCGCCACAAGGCCGTCTGCGCATCGACACTTTGCTGGCGCTGCTGCGTATTCCGCGTGGTGACGGGCGTGGCGCGCAGTCCAGCCTGTTGCGCGCGTTGAGCAAGGCGTTCGAGCTGGACTTCGACCCGCTGAACTGCGAGCTGGCCGAACCCTGGATCGGCCCGCGCCCCGCTGCGTTGCAGGCCTTGAGCAGCGACCCTTGGCGCAGTGCGGGCGACGCGCGCGAGCGGCTGGAGCTTTACGCCGCCATCCTTATCGAACGCGTCACGCAGGGCGAAGCGTTGACCGACTTGCCGGCGCACGATGATCTGGCCCAGATTCTCGACAGCCTGCGTGACGTCGTCGCGCCGCGTCTGGATGCCTGCGGCCCCGGCGAAATGCAGGGCATGCTTGACGCGCTGAGTGGTCATTTCGTGCCGGCAGGCCCCAGCGGCGCGCCGAGCCGGGGACGCCTGGATGTGCTGCCCACTGGCCGCAACTTTTTTACCGTGGATGTGCGCAACCTGCCGACCACCACGGCCTGGCGAATCGGCTTCCAGTCCGCCAACCTGTTGCTGGAACGACACCTGCAGGACCATGGCGATCACCTGCGCCAGTTGGGCCTGTCGGTGTGGGGCACGGCGACCATGCGTACCGGCGGTGACGACATCGCCCAGGCCATGGCGCTGATGGGCGTGCGTCCGGTATGGGCGACGGGCAGTCAGCGGGTCGATGACTTCGAGATTCTGCCGATCAGCCTGCTCGACCGCCCACGAGTGGACGTGACACTGCGGGTCTCCGGTTTCTTCCGCGACGCTTTCGCCAACCTTATCAAGCTGTTCGACGCTGCGGTGCAGGCCGTCGCGGCGCTTGACGAGCCCGACGACATGAACCCGCTGGCGGCCAGGGTCCGTGAAGAACGGCAAGGCTTCATCGCAGAAGGCCTGAATGAAGAGGAGGCGGCGCGTCAGGCTGGTTGGCGGATATTTGGTGCCAAACCCGGTGCCTACGGCGCTGGCGTGCAGGGCGCTATCGATGGCCGTCTGTGGCAGAGCCGCGACGACCTTGCCGAGGTTTACCTCAATTGGGGTGGTTACGCCTATGGCGCTGCCGATGAAGGTACGCCCCGCGCGCCAGCGCTTTGCCCAGCGGCTTTCTCAGGTGCAGGCGGTGCTGCAGAATCAGGACAATCGCGAGCACGACCTGCTCGACTCAAATGACTACTACCAGTTTCAGGGCGGCATGCTCGCCGCTTCTGAAACCCTCA